>JALRGF010000627.1 GCA_023253495.1 Verrucomicrobiales bacterium | reverse complement strand
TTTGACGATTTCCAGCGGGAGCCGTTGCTGCCGAACCGTCAGTCGCGGCAGGGCCCGGGGATGGCGTGGGGGGATGTCGATGGCGACGGCGATGATGATGCCTATTTCGGCGGAGCGCGGGGGCAGGCCGGGCGGCTGGTGATCCATGCCGGTGGCGGTCGTTTTGAGGCGCGGGAGGTGCCGGCGTTCGCGGCGGCGGCGGCCAGCGAGGATATGGGGGCGGTATTTTTTGATGTCGAGGGCGACGGCGATCTTGATTTGTACGTGGTCAGCGGAGGCAATGAGACCGCGCCCGGCGACGCCTCGCTGCAGGACCGTCTTTACCTCAATGATGGGGCGGGTGGATTCACGGAGGCACCGGCGGGAGTGGTGCCTCCGGAAACGGACAGCGGCAGCGCGGTGGCGGCGGCGGATTTTGATCTGGATGGTGACATCGACCTGTTTGTCGGCGGTCGGGCGGTGCCGGGCCAGTACCCGCGTCCGGTGCCGGGCCGGTTGTTGCGCAACGACGGCGGAAAGCTGGTGGCGGCGGCGTCGGTCGACGCCGGTCTGGTCAATGCCGCGTTGTGGGCGAACCTTGACGGCAGCGGGCCTCCTGAACTGGTGCTGGCCTGCGAGTGGGGGCCGGTGCGGGTTTATGCCGTCGACGGCGGGGCACTCCGGGAAACCACCGTGGCGGCCGGCCTGGCGAAGCACGTCGGCTGGTGGAACGGGGTGGCGGCGGCGGATGTCGACCACGACGGTGACCTCGATCTGGTGGCGACCAATTTCGGTCTGAACACGAAGTACAAGGCGAGTCCGGAGCAGCCGGAGCTGATGTTTTACGGGGTTTTTGACGACACCGGGCGGGCGCAGATTGTGGAGGCCAAATACGAGGGCGATTCGTTGTTGCCGCGGCGCGGGCTGAGTTGCTCGAGTCAGGCCATGCCGTTCATCCGCCAGAAGCTGAAGACCTTTCACACTTTTGCCGTCTCCACCCTCGAGCAGGTGTACCCGCCGGAAAAGCTGCGCGGGGCCACCCGTCTGGAAGCGGCCGTCCTCGAGAGCGGGGTGTTTCTCAATGAGAACGGGGCGTTTTTGTTCCGGCCGTTCGAGCGCCTCGCCCAGGTGGCGCCGGCCTTCGGGGTGGCGACCGGTGATTTTGATGGCGACGGTCATGTCGACGCGGTGCTGGCCCAGAATTTCCACCACCCCCAGCGCGAGACCGGCCGCATGAATGGTGGGTTGGGCGCCTATCTCAAAGGGGATGGGGCCGGCGGGTTCACGGCGGTGTGGCCGCAGGAAAGCGGACTGATCGAGCCCGGGGACGCGCGCGCCCTCGCCGTCACCGACATCAATGCCGACGGTGCCCCGGATATCGTCATCGGCCTGAACGATGCCGCTCCCTCGGTGTGGCAGACCACCGGCGGGAAATGGGTCGGCGTGCGGCTGGCCGGCCCGGTCGGCAATCCGGCCGGGCTTGGCGCGCGGGTGACGGTGCAGCCGGAAGGCGGCCGGCCGACCACGCTGGAAGTGGCTGCCGGCGGCAGCTACCTCACCCAGCACGGGGCCACCCGGTTTTTCGGCACCGCCGGACGGCCGGCCGCAGTGACAGTCCGCTGGCCGGACGGCACCCGCACCCGGGCCCGGGCGGTCCCGGGTCAGGCCACGCGCATCCGCCATTCGAAATAGCGATCCTCACTCACCGGTTTCCCAATTTTCCACCCCCAGCCACTACCCCCGACCGCCATGATGCCATCCCGCCGCCATTTTCTGTCCAGCCTGCTCGGAGCGGGTGCCGCCACTCTCGCCGCCGGCCGCGACCCCGCGCCCCCCCGGGCCGTCCATCTGCAGTTCGGTCTGGTCACCTACATGTGGGGCGCCGACCTCGACCTGCCTTCCCTCATCGCCACGCTGGAAAAAGCGAAGATCCATGGGGTTGAATTGCGGGTCGACCACGCTCACGGCGTCAGCCCGGCGCTTTCCGCCGCCGAACGCGCTGAGGTGCGCCGGCGGTTCGAGGCGTCGCCGGTTGAGGCAGTCGGCCTGGGCACGAACTGGAATTTCCATTCTCCCGACGCGGCCGAGCTGCAGAAAAACCTGGAGGGTGCGAAGGAGTACATCCGCCTGAGCCACGACATCGGAGCGACCGGTGTGAAGGTGAAACCGGATGCGCTTCCGAAAGGCGTCGAAAAAGCCCGCACCCTGGAGCAGATCGCCCGGTCCCTCGCCGAACTCGGCGACCACGCTCTCGGGTTCGGTCAGGAAATCCGTCTGGAGGTCCATGGCGGGGTCTCCAACCTCGGCGACATCGCCACCATCATGAAATCCGCCGCGCGCGCCAACGTGCGGGTCTGCTGGAATTCAAATCAGCAGGACCTCGACGGCGAGGGGATCGAGGCGAATTTTGCCATGGTCCGGGAGTTCCTCGGTAGCGTCGTCCACATCCGCGGTGCCCGCATCCCGGGATATCCATGGGACACTCTGGCCAGACTTCTGGTCGACGCCGATTACGAAGGCTGGGTGATGCTCGAAGCCGGTGGCAAACGCCCCGACGGCGATCCCGCCACTCTCCTCGCCGACCAGCGCGAGGCGTTCATGGCGCTGGTCGAAAAGGCGCGGACCGCCGGCTGATCCGCCGGTCCGCTCCCGCGGACAGATCGTCCGTGCGCATGCCGCGGGCCGTCGCAATCGGGTTGTGATGCTCTCCTCGGGTTGAGATGCTCCGCTTTGCGTAGCCCCACGGCGTCACAGCCGCAACGCGTCACAGCCGCAACTGGCGCACCAGCCAGACAGCGCGTTCGAACAACGACAGGGCGTAGAGCAGCGCTGACTCGCCGCTGGCCGATTCCGCGGTGCTGCCCTCCGGACGGTGCACGACCGCATGGCGCATTGAGTCGAGCAGGTCGCCGCGGTCGGATGTCATGGTGGCCAGCATCCGGGAATCGAGCGGATCATTGTTTTCTGAGGCATCGGCAGCGACGCCAATGAGCGTATCGAGGCCCTCAATAAGCGAGGTGACGAGGGAGCCGGCGCCGCCCTGCTGGCGGAGCGGTCCGATGGTCAGGGCGAAATCGGCCAGGGCTTCGGCGAGCTGATTGAGGGATTGCTGGCGGGAGGTGGCCGCGAGGACGCGCTGCCGGGATTCCCGGCCGGTCTCGTGCGCCATCAATTCGGTCAGGTAATGGGTGATCTCGCTGTTGAGCGTGTGCATCGCCCGGCGGAGCGCGGCCGGTTCCAGCGGGTCCCCGTCCGGGGTGCGGTCCGACCGGATACCATCGAAGAACCGGGGCAGGGTGGCGACGACCCGTTTCTGCTCCTGTTCAACGAGCATCAGGGCGATTTCCGCGGTGGTCAGGGCGTTTTCGTCGAGGAATTGCGGCTGGGCGAGCGTCTGTTCCCGGGTCGGGGGCGCGAGCCGGGCCAACCAGCGCGGGGCGCCGGGCAGCAGGAGGCTGCCCATGACGGCGCAGAGGACCATTTGCACCCCGAATCCCCAGGCGAGGGTGGTGGCGGGGTTGCCTCGGGCAGGGGTTTCAAGGAGGGCTTGCAGGCCGGGGACGCGGGTGGCTTCGGAAAACCCCAGCCACACGGCCAGCAGCAGCGCGGCCGCGGTATTGATGAATGCCTGATACATTGCGGTCTGGCGCGCGGTGCCATTCAGGTTCGACCCAAGGAGCAGCACGGTGAGGCCCACCCCCACGCCGGTGCCATGCACGCACATCAGGCCCTGGGCCGGCGCCAGCACTCCCTGGGCCGTCAGCGTCATGAGCACAATGATGATGCCCGAGGAACTCTGGATGGACAGACGCAACAGAGCCCCCGCGACAAAACCAACCGGCAGATACCGGTTGAAAACATCCGCAGCCGCCTGGAACCTTGCGTCGGCGATCATCGGGGCAATGGCGTCCTTCATGAACCCGAGGCCCAGGAAAAGCAGACCGACGCCGAGGCCGGCCCGCAACAACGGCTCCCAGCGCCCGCCACGGCCAAGGCCGAGCACAAGCCCGCTGACCGCCACCAGAAAGAGGGCCACCAGTCGCACGTCGACCGCCGCCAGAAACACCAGAGCCGTGGTGCCGACGTTGGCCCAGCTCACCGCCATCAAGGCCCGTGCCAATGGCAGCAGGCCCGCAGACACCAGACCGACGAGGAGAAAGGCGACCGCGGTCGCGCTTTGCGTGACGGCGCCCAGAACCACGCCCCAGACCGCAGCCAGCGGATGACCGCCCACCAGAGTGGCGGTAATTTTCCGAAACCTCCGGCTGGCCACCGCCTGCAGGCCGGTCCGGACCATGCTCAGCCCGAGAAAAAAAAACGCCAGTCCCGCGAAAAAAGTCGCCGCGATCAGCACCGGACTCATGCAAGAGATCGCCGCTCGGACTCCGCTCAAAACCGCCGGGCCGCCGCCGACAGATCCTCAGCCATCGGAAGCAGCTCGCCCAGTCCCGACAACTCGACCACCTGACGCACCAGCTCCCGCGGCCGACAGATCACCACCCCGCCACCAACCGGCCGGGTGAGTTTCAGCCCCTTGATGAAACACCGCACTCCCGCACTCGACACAAACTCGAGATCGGCGCAGTCGAGAACCAGACAGGTCACCCCCGCCGCCACCCGCTCCGCCAGCGCCCGGTCACACGCGGCCTGGGTGGTGCCGTCAAGACGCCCCGACAGACTCAGCACACCGGCCTGACGCCCGTCCGGCAGATCAACGGAAGCCTCCTCTCGCAGGCTGAAGAAATCGGATGCAGGATGAGACAACACAATAAAAACCTGACCGTCGTCCCGATCCCGGCAAGCGGGTAGAAGATTTGTCACAAAATCTTCACACCGCCCATACGCTGCGGCCGGAGCGATAGGCAAAAAGTGCCGACGGTCGGACTCGAACCGACACTCCTTCATCAGGAACCAGATTTTGAGTCTAGCGCGTCTACCATTTCACCACGTCGGCAATGTGGATTTCCTTCCTTAAGGGCATCGGGCTCCGGCTGCAAGCCGCGAAGCTGAGGAAATCGAGGCTGGTGGGGATCGGCGCGCCAGGGAGGCCGTGGCAGGGAGGCCGTGGCAGGGAATTGGAATATGAAAATCATTGAAAATATAAAACGAGCTGCTATCCCTTCTTTTTCTCGATTTCTCTGGTATGAACCTCCGGCGATCGGGAAAAGAGTGTTTTTGACCGATTCATGAATGTTGCATGCGGACCTGTCCGGGAGGTGTGGCCCTTGTTCTGCGGGATGGGGGAGGCGGAGGATGGGGCGTGGGGGCGACCGTGTTCGGAGTTTCCGGTGGCGCAGATGGAGATGGGCCGGCCTGGTCTCCGGGTGGTGGTGACGCTGGAGCGGCGGGAGCGGTTGGAGGCGGCGCTGGCACGGGCGTTTGCGAGTGAGCAGCTGCCGGGGCCGGGTCTCGCGAGCTCGGCGGGGCCGGCGGGGTCATCCGTGGGGTTGGGGCCGCGGTTTGCCGGTTCGTTGCCGGCGGTGAGTGAATCCTTCTGATGGCGGTGTGATGCAGATTGCGGAAGTGGCGGGAGTGAGGCATGGTAAGCGCGTGTCGGTGGTGCTCCGGGTGGGGCGGTGTCGACCGTGATCTTTTTTTGCCATGCCCAGTTTCCAGACCATCTTTTTTGTCATCGCGCTGGTGTGCTGGGTGCCGGTGATTTATTTTTACTACCGCAGCCAGAAGCGGAAGTGGTTCCGGCCGCGGTTCGGGGAGATGGTGATGGTGACGCTGTTTGCGGTGATGTTGAGTTGGGGCGGGTCCATGCTGATTGGCGGGTTGCTGGATGACCCGGAGCAGTTCAGTCCGGCGGGCGGCTTCAGTCTGATGCCGGCGCCGGTGGACGGCAGCGGCGCGCGCTCGGATGAGGATGACCGCGAGGGTGAAGCTTCTTCCCGCAGCCGCGGAGGGGAGAGCCGGGGAAGGGGGCGGGAGGCGGAGAGCGGTGGGCAGAGGCGTTGAGGAGAGTTGCGGGGTGGAATGCCGGGCGCGGTCCCCCGCGGGGCGAGAGATTTCCGGGCCGGATGATCGGGATTTGAAATCTTCGGGATTGAGGAAACCGGCTGCGGGCGGCCGGGGAATCGCTATAGGGTGGGCTGGTGCGATTGGCGTTGGTGTATCACCAGATGATCGGGCGCGGCGGACTCGAGGGGTATCTGCTGGCGTTGGCGCGGGCATTGGTCGCGCGCGGGCATGAGGTGCGCCTGATCACGGCGCGGACCGATGGGGCGGCGGAGCGGCTGGGGGTGAGGATTGACCGGATCGGGCTGGGCGGGGTGCCGAAGTGGTGTCGGCTGGCGGTTTTTGCGCGGCGGGCGGCGGCGGTGCCGGTGGCGGCGGATGAAGTGGTGCTGGGATTCGGGCGGACGTGGCGCCAGGACCTGCACCGGGCCGGGGGCGGGTGCCATGCCTTGTATTCCGGGCTGTTGCCGTGGTGGCGGCGCCTCGGATTGAAGAACCGGGTGGAGCTGGCGTTGGAGCGGCGGTTGTATACCGGCGGAGAAACCGGGCATTTTGTGGTGAATGCGGCACCGGTGGGCGAGCAGTTGCGTGCGGTGTACCGGGTGCCGGCGGACCGGATCACGGTGATCCACACGGCGGTGGATACCGGACGGTTCTGTCCGGAGCTGGCGGCCGGGCCTCAGGGCATCGGTGACGGCCCGAAGCCGGTCCTGATCTTCGTCTCCTCCAATCCCCGCCGGACAGGGT
>JALRGF010000618.1 GCA_023253495.1 Verrucomicrobiales bacterium | reverse complement strand
TGGTCGAGGGCGACAGCGGACGGGTGTTTCTCATGTACCAGCGGATCCCGGGCCACCTGACCGAACACAGTGCGGAAACGGCCACCGGATTCGAGGGGCCGAACGTGTATCGCAATTTCCTGACGTGGTCGGACGACGAGGGCGCCACCTGGTCGGCACCCCTCGACGTGACGACCACCACCAAGCGCCCGGCCGGCGCCACCACCGTAGCCAGCGGCCCGGGTGTCGGCATCCAGCTCACCCGCGGCCCGCACGCCGGGCGCCTGATCCTCCCGTTCAACGAAGGCCCGTTCTGGAAATGGCAGAACTTTGCCGTGATCAGCGATGACAAAGGAAAGACGTGGCGCTGCGGCGACAACGTGCCCGGTGCTTTTGTGCCCGACCCGAAACACGGCGAACGCAGCCAGATCAACGAGGTCCAGATGGTCGAGATGAGCGATGGTTCGGTCCGCCTCAACAGCCGGCCGTTCGCCGGCGCCCGGGTTCGCAAATCATCGGTCAGCCGCGACGGCGGCGTGACCTGGTCGAAGGTCGAGGACGTGCCCGAGCTCCCGTGCCCGAGCTGCATGGCCAGCGTGCTGCGGTATTCGTTCGACGACGCCGGCGGGCGCGGACGCATGCTCTTCAGCGGGCCGCGCGGCACCAAGCGCGCCGCCGGCACCATCAGCATGAGCACCGACGACGGCGCCACCTGGCCGGTCCGCAAGGAACTCTGGCCGGGATTTTTCGCCTACAGCGTGCTGACCCGGTTGCCCGATGGCACCATCGGATGCCTCTTCGAAGCCGACGACTACGGGCGCATCGTGTTCGCCCGGTTTCCGATTTCGTGGCTGGAAAAGTGATGTCGGCACCCGCCGTGCCCTCCTGAACCGGTTGCCGGGACGCGACGCTCTGCCCGGCGCGCCTCACCCACCACCGCCGACGCCCGGAGTTCCCGAGGGGTTCACAACGCCGCCGTTTCCGCCACCAGCGCGGGGCCGCGGTAAATCAGCCCGGTGTACAGCTGGATCAGACAGGCGCCGGCCTCAAGCTTTTCGCGCGCGTCCGCCGCATGAAGAATGCCGCCCACCCCGATGAGCGGCAGGGCGTCGCCGACCTCTGATTTCAACATCCGGAGCACTGCGGTCGATTTCTCCCGCACCGGCGCCCCGCTCAGGCCGCCGGCCTCGCGCGCGGTGTCGAGATCGTCGACGCCTCCGCGTGCGAGCGTGGTGTTGGTGGCGATGACCGCGTCGATCTTTTCCGCGAGAAAAAGGGCCGCCACTGACCGGACGTGGTCGGGATCAAGGTCGGGGGCGATCTTCACCGCCAGTGGGGTGTATGTGCCGCTCGCCTGGGCGAGGCGGTCCTGTTCCTCCTTCAGGGCGCGCAGCAGTCCGCGCAGCGCGTCCTCCTGCTGCAGGTCGCGCAGGCCCTTGGTGTTCGGTGAGGAAATGTTGACCGCCACGTAATCCGCATGCCCGGCCGCGCCGCGCAGGCCGGCGAGGTAATCGTCGACGGCGCGCTCGTTCGGGGTGTCGAAATTCCGACCGATGTTGAACCCGAGCACGCCGCGCCATTTCCGGCCCTCGATGTTCGCCAGGGCCTGCTCCAGCCCGGGATTGTTGAATCCCATCCGGTTGATGACCGCGTCCCGTTCGACGATCCGGAAAAGGCGCGGGCGGGGATTTCCCGGCTGCGCCCGTGGCGTGATCGTGCCGATTTCGATGTGCCCGAACCCGAGCGCCCCCAACCCGTCGATACACGATCCCTCTTTGTCCAGCCCGGCCGCCAGGCCGACCCGGTTCGGGAAATCCAAACCCATCACCCGCACCGGAGTACCGCCGGCCGCGGGCGTCAGCAGCGCTGCCAGGCCGGATTTTTCGGCCCACCGCAGTCCGGCCAGCGTGGCATGGTGCGCGGCCTCCGCATCGAGGCGGAAAAGCACCGGACGGACCAGTTGGTACAGGAAATCAAGCGTGGCGGCGCGCATGGCGATACCGGTTCCTTGCCTGCACGCACCCGCACTGGCAAGTGGCAACTCAGGGGATTCGCCGGGGGGCTGGCTGACCGCCCGTCGGCCGGGGCCGGGCTGGGGGCTTGTTTTCAGGGTGGGCCGGGTCAGGATACCTTTCGATTCCATTTCCAGCCGATGCGTTTTGCCGCGATTTTTTCCCCCTTCTTTCTGATGACTGCCCCCTTGATGGCGAACGCCGCACCGCCGCCCGGCGCCCCACCGACGGCACCGGTCCGGCCGGTGGTTGACGAATACCATGGCACCCGGGTGACCGACCCGTACCGGTATATGGAAGATCTCGGAAATCCCGAGGTCCGCGGCTGGATGAAGGCGCAATCGGCGTATGCCGAAGCCGTGTTGGAGTCGCTGCCCGGACGCCAGGCGTTGCGGGAGCGGCTGCGCGAACTGGACCGCGGGGCGCCGTACACGGTCGGCGGGCTGCAACGGCTGGCGGACGGAGCCATCTTTTACCGCAAGCTCGACGCCGGCGCCGAAACCCCGGTCATCGCCGGGCGCCCGTCAATGGACGGCGAGGAGCGACAGGTGCTCGATCCGAAAGAGTATGAATCGCCGGGCGGGTCGCATGCCAGCCTGGAATTCTTCAGCCCGGCTCCCGACGGCCGTCACGCCGTGGTGGGCATTGCCATGGGCGGGTCGGAGGTGACCACGCTGCACGTGCGCGACCTGACGACCGGTAAGGACCTGCCGTTCACGATTGACCGCATGGAGACCGCTTACAATACACCCCAGTGGCGGCCCGATGGGAGCGGGTTTTTTTACAGTCGGCGCCAGCCGCTGCCCCCCGGCACGGCGGCCAGCGAAACGTACAAAAATACCGTTGCTTACGAGCATCGACTCGGTCAGCCGGTGGCTCAGGACCGTCCGGTTTTTGGTGCCGGCCTGGCGCCGGGCGTGACGTTTGCACCGCTCGATTTCCCCAGTGTGTGGTCCTTTCCGGGCAGCGGCCATGTGATCGGCCAGATCCATCATGGGGATGCCCAGGAACTGTCGTTGTTCACGGCACGCCTCGACGCCCTCGACGCCTCTCCCATCGCCTGGACCAAAATCTGCGATGCCCGTGACGCGGTGATCGATTTCGCGGTGCACGGTGAATTTGTGTACCTCGTCACGTCGGACCGGGCCCCGCGCTACAAAGTCGTGCGCACCCCGCTGGCTCGCCCGGATTTTGCCGCTGCCGAAGTGGTTCTCCCGGAGAGCGAGCACGTCGTCTCCTCGGTGCACGCCTCGCGCGATGCGGTCTTTGCCAATGCGACCCGGAATGGGGCCGGGGTGGTGGTGCGGCTCGACCCGACCGGAATGCGCGCGCCCGAGCGGCTCACGCCGCCTGACGACCTCACGGCGGCCGTGGTTTCGGCCAGCGTGTTTTTTCCCGATGTGATCGTGGCCACGGAGTCGTGGACCCGCGGCCGCGCCCTGCATTCCCATGACCCGCTCCGTGGCACGTTTGCGCGCTGCCCGCTGCAACCGCCGGGGAAATACGACCATGTGCCCGGCTATACGGCGCGTCAGGTCGAGGTGGCCAGCCACGACGGAGTGCTGGTGCCGCTCTCGATCATCCACCGCGAGGGGCTGGTCCTTGACGGCAGCGCCCCTCTGATTCTCAACGGCTATGGGGCGTATGGCAGCATCCGCACCGTCGGCTTCAGCCCGCTGAACCTCGCCTGGCTGGAGCACGGCGGCATCATCGCGGTCGCCCACGTCCGCGGCGGCGGCGAAAAAGGCAAGCCGTGGCACCTCAATGGCCAGAAGGCGACCAAACCGAACACCTGGAAAGACCTGATCGCCTGCGCCGAGTACCTCGTGGACCGGAAATTTACCTCGTCCCCGAAACTCGCCATCCAGGGCGGAAGCGCAGGCGGCATCCTCGTCGGCCGCGCCCTCACCGAACGCCCTGAGCTCTTCGGCTCCGTCATCATCAATGTCGGCTGCACCGACCTGCTGCGCATGGAGACAACCGAAAACGGCCCGCCTAACATCGAGGAATTCGGGACCGTCACCACCCCCGCGGGATTCGCCGCCCTGATGGCCATGAGCCCGC
>JALRGF010000513.1 GCA_023253495.1 Verrucomicrobiales bacterium | reverse complement strand
TGACTCACCCCGGCGATGACCGCTTCGCCGCCGAGGTCGACGAGGAATTGCAGTACGGCGAGCCGGTGGGCGAGGCTGGGGTCGCCGAGCGCGCGGATCTTGTCAGCCAGCGGCATGGTGGCAAAGTCCGGGCGGGACCGCAGCCGCGGGTTTCCCTCGATGTCCGTGCGCACGAGGCGCCAGAGGCGTCCGCTGGTGCGGTCGCGCCCCGGGTGGTCAAGAGGCACTTCAACATGGGCGATGATGCGGTTGTAAAAATCGGCGATGTAGAGGGCGCCGTCCGGTCCGAACTGGATATCCACCGGACGGAACCACGGGTCGCGCGAGACAAGCAGGTCCGGCATTTCGATGGCAAGGCGGGTCGATCCACGCTCCTCGACGCGGTCGCGGTTGATGCGGTTGGTGACCACGTTGCCGAGCAGAAAATTCCCCTGGAACTCCGACGGCCAGAGCGGTTCCTCGCAGGTGATCAGCCCGGAGATGGCAGTCGAGTCGTGCGAATGAGACAGCATCGCCGGGGCGTATCCCAGGCCGTCGTGCGGCTTGCCGAACACCGGGTAGAATCCACCGAAGATGTTCTGGTAAATCGGCTTCGAATGGCAGTCGGAGGTGAACAGATTGCCGAGCGGATCGAAGCACAGCCCGAAGACATTGGCCTGGCCATCGCTGAATTTTTCAATCCGGCTGCCATCCGGCCGGAAGCGGAACGCCCCACCGCTCATCCTGAATTCGCGGCCGTCGCCGCCCCGTACGTCCGACCGGTTGCCCACGCCCTGGCCACCGTAGATCCATCCGTCAAACCCGCGGCGGAAGTTGTTGACGAGGTTATGGGTGTCGGTGGTCGCGAACGGCCCGAGCACCACCGTGCGCCGGTCCGCCCGGCCGTCACCATCCGTGTCCTGCAGCCGCAGGATGTCGGGAATCGAAAAAACAATCGCGCCGTCACGGTACGGGGCGACGGCATCCGGCATCGACAGGCCGTCGGCAAAGATTTCGTTTTTGCCCGCGCGGCCGTCGGGCTGGAAATCGGAGAGAATCCGGATCCGGTCCCGTGGTGCCGAACCGGCGGCGGTCTCGATCGGGTAGTCGCGGGTTTCCGCCAGCCACAGGCGGCCGGCGGCGTCAAAGCTCATGCTGACCGGTTTGCCGATGTCCGGTTCCGCAGCCACCAGCTGCACGGCGAATCCCGGCGGCACCACGAAGGACGCGCATTCGGCGGCCGGGCTTTGCCACGGAGTGGACCGGATCATTTCGGATGAGTCGTCCGTGGCGTGGAGGGCGGTTGTGGCGACCAGGAAGGCGAGGGCGAGGTGGCGGACGATCATAAAAAAAGTCGGCGGTCGGAGGCCGGGGACGGCGATCGCCCACCTGACGTTAAAAATTCAATTCCCCCGAAGGGTCGGACCCTGTCGAGCTTTCATTTATCCGCGATAAAAATCAATCCAGCGAAGCGAGAGCGAGTCCGCCTTGTTCCGCAGCATGGCGGCAGGTACGATGAGTTCAAAATACCCGTCCTCAAGCGGGATGCGGCGGGAGTCACTTCGGATGCGGATGTCGGCCCAATACGGGCTGTTTTTGTCAAGCGGGTGATCGGTACCGCCGTTACGCCTCACCACCCGGCGGGCGTGGTCGCCATGACTGGCCACGGAGGCGATCAGGGTGATGTCGCCGGCGGTGAGGGTGAGCGATTCCAAGCCGCGGAGGCAAAGGCGGACGACCACGGTGGCCGGCCAGTCCCCGCCGGTCGGGGTGATGGTGGCGCCGCCGATGCCGCCCGGGTCGCGTATGATGAAGGCAACGCGGCCAGCCGAGGGCATCACCTCGATCCGGTCATCTTTCTGGAGCGGCATGATCCGGAAGGCCGAAGGCGCAGCTCCCCATCCGGTGCCCGACACCGGGAGTGCTTTTGCCGGAGGCGTTTTTGGTGCAGGCGCGTTGTGGGCCGGGACAAGCGCCAGAGCCGCACCGGCCATCACGACGGCTGTGGCGGTGAGCATCATCGAGCGGGGGGTAGATGGAGACGTCTCGGGTTACAATACCACAGAAAACGCAACTTGCGGCTTTTTACCCGCTCCCAGAGGGTTTTCAGTTGGGGCGATGCGGGGAAGACGGAGTACCTGTCCGATGGTGAAAGAAAAGCCACTTGTTTTATCTATTATGTTACCTGTCCCTTTGTTCCGCCGTGGCATGTCATGATACCTGTCCTACCGTCACTCACAGCGTACCTGTTCCTTTATGAAAGAAGGACGTTCCGGGCGACGTTTGGGAGCCGGTCCGATTTTTGGACTTGCGGAAACTGCTTATTTGAACATTTACAGAGTATGGCTCTCCCGCGACTTCATGCCCCGGA
>JALRGF010000494.1 GCA_023253495.1 Verrucomicrobiales bacterium | reverse complement strand
CGCGAGGGACGCGAGGGACGCGAGGGACGCGAGGGACGCGAGGGACGCGAGAACCGGTGTCCGGCCTTGGGAGCAGGTCCGGAGAGAAGGCAATTTCATGAGGCGGTGGTGTCCGAGGCGGTGGGGATCGGGAATTGGGATCACCTTGCCGGAGCAACCTCCGGAGGCAACGGTTTATCGCGGTTCGTTCCATTTGACTGCGGCGGGACAGTGTCCGGCCGGACGAGCGGGAGCCGATTGTTTTTCAGCCGCCGGCGCAGGCTTGACTGAGTCGCGCGGAATGGGCATTGTGGAATGAGACGGACGGCTAATGGCGCGGATCAGCATCGCCGAAGCCGCGGGAACCGGAGGTTCCCCGCCGGACCACCCCAAGCCAAAATCACAGCATGAAAGCGATCTCTCGAGGTTCCCTGATTCTGAGTCTGTGGATGGCGTGGGCGGCCGGGGTGCGCGGTGCTGAATTTGACGCGGCGGCGTGGTCTCCCGGAGGCGATCAGGCGGCGCTGGTGCATGTGGCGGAAGGCACGCGGCGGGTGCGCCTGCTGACCCGCGCGGCGGCCGGGGGTGACTGGACCGTGCACGGCATCGTGCATCTGGATGGCCGGGCGGGCACGGTGAAAGTGCGCGTGCCGGAGGGCGTGGCGCTCGCGGATATTGCGCTGGAGGCGAGCCGGACGGATCCGTTTCCGCATGGTTTTTACGCTGGCCGAAGCACTTTTGATCCGGTTTCCGGCGCGGCTGACACGCCGTTGCGCGAGGGCGGGCTGGTGGGGCCCGGCGTCCATGCCAACGACGCTGCGGTCAATGATGCGGCCGGACCGGCGGCGGTGCAGGAGTCGGACATCTGGAAATGGCGTGACCGGACGCTCTATTATTTCAACACGATGCGCGGGCTGCAGGTCTTCGATCTGAGCGACCGCGAACACCCCCGCCGCGTGGCCGGGCTGCGCCTGCCGGCGGTGGGTGAGGACATGTATCTGGTCGGGACCGCGCATGTGGCCCTGCTGGCGAACCGGCCGGAGTCGGCTTGGGAGACGGAACCCGCCGGCGGCCCGCGCTCCGAAGTGGTGATCGTGCGGCACGAAGGATCCGGACTGACCGAATCGGCGCGTCTGCCGGTCGAGGGCGCTTTCATGGAAAGCCGGATGGTCGGATCGACGCTTTGTGTACTCACGCAGCAGACAGTGGCCTCGACGACCCCTGATGGCGGGACGGCGTATCACGCCCGGCAGCAGTTGTACGCCATTGACCTGAGCGTGCCGGAGGCACCGGTGGTGCGTGGACCGCTGGAGGTGACCCCGGTCGATGGCGCCTGGGTCTGGCAGCCGGTGGTGCAGGCGACTTCCGATTTTCTCTTCATCGCGACCACCTCGTGGCGAGTGGACGGCGGGCCGGCGACATGGCTCAGTGTCATCGACCTGCGCGAGAGTGCGGGCGCGCTCCGGGTGGGGGCGCGGCTGCCGCTGGCGGGACATGTCCGCACGCGGTTTCAGATCGCGCGGGCTGGAGACATCGTGACCACGGTGTCGGAAAATGCCGGCGCAGTCATTGAGACGTGGAACCTGACGCAGGCGCTGGCGGGCGCGGGACCGGGCCTGCCGCGTCCGTTGGATTCGCTGCTTGTCGGGGCCAATGAGGGGTTGTTTGCCACGCGGTTTGACGGGCCGCGGGTGCATGTGGTCACCTTCCGCCGGATCGACCCGCTGTTCTGCATCGATCTCTCGAATCCCTCGGACCTGCGGTTGCTCGGCGAGCTTGAGGTGCCCGGGTTTTCGACCTATCTGGAAGCGTTCGCTGACGGGACGCGACTGCTTTCGCTGGGGGTTGAGGATGCGCGTGTGGCGGTGTCGCTTTTTGACGTGGGCAATCCGGCTGCGCCCACGCTGCGCCGCCGCCTGCATTTCGGCGACCGCGCCCACGGGTCGTGGAGCGAGGGCAACTATGATGACAAGGCGATCGGGTTTTTCCGGGACGCGGGGCTGATGCTTTTTCCGCTCCAGGAATGGACGGAATCCGCGGGGTATCGCGGCGGCATGCAACTGGTGGATGTCACGGCCGAAGGATTGCGGGCGCGCGGGTTTGTCGGCCATCAATTCAATGCGCGGCGGGGCCGGCTGTTTGACGACACCCTGGTCTCGATTGGTGCGCAGGAATTGTTCGTGCTGGACGTGGCGGATCGCGACCGCCCGCGGCATCTGGCCTCGCTGACCATTGCCTGGCCGGTGCGGGCGGTGCTTCCGCATGGCGATGTGCTCGTGCAGCTGGAGGACGGGGATGTGGCGGTTTCGAGCGGACGGGACGCGGTGGCGCGTCCGCCGCGGCTGCGCGTCACCTCCAAGGAGGATCTCGATGTGCCGCTGGCCGAGCTGCCGCTGGCGTCGTCCGGAGCGATCGCCGGATCGGTGCGTCGTGCGGACACGGCGTACATCCTGCTGCGCTCCGTCGAGGAGGTCCGGACGAAGGACGAGAGCGGCCAGGAATCCGTCGCCTGGACCTCGGTGTTGACCACGGTGGTGGTCGATCTGCAAATCCCGACGCGGCCGGTCGTGCGGGGATCGGTCCGTGCCGCCCGCGAGGGATACGACTGGGGGAACGGCCGGCTGGAAGCGTCGTGGCTGCCGGACGGGCGGCTGCTCTGGTACCCGACCGAACTTTCCGGTCAATCGTTCTGGTGGCGGGGGCCCGGGCTGCCCGGGGACGTGGTGATCGGGCTCCCGGTGGCCGACGCCTTGATCGGCCGGCCGTGGCGCTGGGGCGGCGGTCGTCCGGATGATCTGCTTGTTCTGGATGTCGGGCCGGCGGACTCCCCGCGGGTCCTGCTGCGGGAACCCGTGCTCGCGCCGGACACAGGGTATTCCACCGCCCGGGTCCATGCGGTCGGACCGGCCCGCCTGATCGTTTCGTGGACGGCCTGGGCTGCGGCTGCGGCCGGCGACGGGTGGGCGGAATCGTCGCAGGTGCAGGAAATCGATCTGAGCGATCCGGCCCGGCTGCGGCGCGGACCGGCGGCCGCGGTGCCGGCCATGGTCACCGGCGC
>JALRGF010000483.1 GCA_023253495.1 Verrucomicrobiales bacterium | reverse complement strand
GAGCGGACTGGCGGGCCGCTGGAGGCGCTCGCGCGGCAAAGCCAGCAAACGACGCGGCGGCATTTTGGCAGGACGATGCGCTTGTTTGCGCCGCTCTACCTTTCCAACGAGTGCGTGAACAACTGCGCCTACTGCGGGTTCTCGCGCGACAACCCGATTTTCCGCGTGACACTGGACATCGCCCAGGTCGAGCGCGAAGCGCGCCACCTCGCCGCCGAAGGATTCAAACACATCCTGCTGGTGGCCGGAGAACACCCGAAATTCGTCAGTGACGGCTACCTCGAATCCTGCCTCGAGGCCTTGCGCGGGTTTGTGCCGACGCTCGCCATCGAGGTCGGCCCGATGGAACAACCGGAATACGAAAGAATGGTCGCCGCCGGAGCCGAAGGTCTGGTCGTCTACCAGGAAACCTACGACCGCACCGCCTACGCCGCCTACCACACCGCCGGCCCGAAAAAAGACTTTGACTGGCGGCTGGCCTGTCCCGAACGCGGAGCCGCCGCCGGCTTCCGCCGGCTCGGGCTGGGCGCCCTCTTCGGGCTGAGCGATTGGCGCCGCGAAGCCGTCCGGCTCGCCGCCCACGTCGAATTCCTCCAGAACCGCTGCTGGAAATCCAGCTACACCGTCTCGTTTCCCCGCCTGCGCCCGGCCGCCGGCGGCTTCCAGCCGGCCCACCCGCTCGGCGACCGCGATTTCGTCCAGATGCTCTGCGCGTTCCGGATCTGCTTCCCGCACGTCGGCATCGTGCTCAGCACCCGCGAACCCGCCGCGCTCCGCGACGCCGTACTCCCGCTGGGCGTCACCAGCATGAGCGCCGGCAGCCACACCGAGCCCGGCGGCTACACCGGCGCCGGCCGCCGCGACCTCCACCTCACCGTCAAAGGCCGCCGCGTCGAACTCGAAGATCAAACCAGGGAAACCGCCGCCGCCACCGGTCAGTTCGACATCGCCGATGATCGCCCGGCCTCGGAAATCGCCGCCCTGCTCCGTCAGCACCGGTTCGATCCCGTCTGGAAAGACTGGGACGAAGCCCTGCTCGCCACCGACGCACCGGTCCCCTGAAGCGGACTGAGACCCGCTCGTCAGAGCCTGCCACGTTCACGCCCCCTTCTCAACGCACCGGCAAGGTGAGACGGGACCGGGCGAGGTGGGGCGGGACCTCCGGGCGCGCCGGCGGTGAGGACGTCTCAGGCCGCAATCTTCCCCGCCTCCGCAAACCGCGTGACCCACGGCTCCGCCGGTGCGGCGCCCCGCACCAAAGGCACTTGCGCCCCGCGCTGACGCCTGCCGCCAGTCTCGCCTGTCCGCCGCGCAAGCGCTCACGGCTCGCGCCCGGGGCACGCACAAGAGCAGGCGGGAAACGGGCCGCGCATGGGACGCGCCCGCCGCTGACCGGCCTGGAAGTGCGGTCCCACCTCGTACGTCCCACCTCGTACGCCTCGCCTTCAAGCCCCGCCTCAGGCGTCCGGTCCGATCCTCTGGCAGCGGCAGCTACGGCATGAAGAGAAACTCATTGCTGTTGAAAAGAGCGCGGGCGACCGGGGCCAGTCCATGGGCTTCCACCACCGGGAGGATCTGGGATATTTCGTCGGTGTCGGGCGAGCGGCCGAGGGCGAGACGCCACGCGAGGGCGAGCTGGTCGGCCGGGGCCGGGCCGGCGTCGCGGGCGACGCGTGCGGCGAGGCCCTCGGCGGCCTCCAGGGTGAAGCGGCTGTTGAACAGATTGAGGGCTTGCAGCGGCGTGGTTGACTCGCGGCGGCGCGCGGCGCTCTGGCCGGCGTCCGGGCAATCGAAGGCCCCGAAGACGGCATCGCGTTCCCGGCGCACTTTGTGGGCGTAGATCAGGCGCCGCAGGCCGTCGCCGGCGAACGACTCAACCGGCCGGAACCCGCTCAGGCCGCCGCGCACATCAAAGAGGTTGAACCCGCGGCCGAACATGCGCCGGTCGAGCCGGCCGCTGACCGCCAGCATCGAATCGCGGATGGCCTCGGCCTCCAGCCGGCGCCGGGGGAACCGCCAGAGCAGACGCGCCTCGGCATCGGCGAGCCGCGGGTCGGCGGGGGTGGGTGGCTCCGCAGCCCCCGCCGCCGGGTCCGCCGCCGGTGGCGACACCTGAGCCTGGCGGTAGGTGGCGGAGAGCACGATGAGCCGGTGCATGTGTTTGAGCGACCAGCCGGCGCGGAGGAATTCGGCGGCCAGCCAGTCGAGCAGTTCCGGATGTGACGGCCGGGTGCCCATGAGGCCGAAGTCGCTGGATGTTTCGACCAGGCCGGTCCCGAAATGCCCTTGCCACAGACGATTGACCATGACGCGGGCGGTCAGCGGGTTTGCCGGGGAGGCGATCCAGTCGGCCAGCGCCATCCGCCGGTCCTGGTCTGATGCCTCCCGCGCCAGTTCCCGGCGTCCGACCACGCGCGGGGTGGCCGGGGCGACTTCGGCGCGCGGTTGTTCCGGGTCACCGCGGTTGAGCAGGTGGATGCGGTCCGGGGGGCGGAATTTTCCGGCGAAGGCGAGTTGCCCGGCCTCGGCGGTGGCGATGCGTGATTCGAGGTCGTGTTTTTCATCGAGCAGCCGCTGGGCGGCGGCGGCCTCGTCCGGCCCGAGGCCGTCGGTGGTGAATGCCGGTCCGGGGTCGGTGCCGGCGATCCACGGTCGCCGGTCGGACGAGTCAGCCACCAGCGACCACGCTCCGTCGGCGCCGGCCACCTCCACGCGGTATTCCGTGGCCAACCGGTCTTCGTACACACCTTCGCGGTCGCGCCCCCAGCGGACCCGGGTGATTTCCTCGTCGCGGGCAAAGCGGACTTCCACCCAGCCGCGCCCTGCTTCGTTCGACATCCAGCTGCGGCTGTTGCCGAACCGGCCGTCGTTGAGAAAGCGGGGCTCATGGCGGTCGGGCTCCACGGTATCGCCGGACGTCCGCAGAACCGCGCCGGCTTCGGCCGCGGCGGCATTGCGACCGTCGGTGGTGACGACCTCCAGTTCGTCGAGGCACGGCTCGAGGCTGTTGGTCGCCAGAATGGAAAACCGCAGCTGCCGCGCGCGCACCGGCGCAAACCGATCGGTATTGACGCGCGCGTTGACCGTCGGGCGCCGCGGCCCGGAGCCGTCCTCATTTCCGTCGGCGTGGCCGCTGCTGTCGCCGTCCGTCAACGACGTCACGTCCGCACCCGTCGCGCCGGAAACTGCCGACGGCATGGTCCGCGGCCGCGCCACCGGCACGAAGCGTCCGAGCTCGTGGTCGATGGCCTGCACCCGTTGCCGCCAGGGCACGGCTTCCCGGCGCCGGGCCTCGGCCTCCGCGCTGCGCATCGGGCGGTCCTCGTATTCGACCCCCGCAACGAGCGCCTGCATCGAATAATAATCCTCCTGCGGCACCGGATCCGATTTGTGGTCGTGGCAGCGGGCGCAACCGATGCTCAGCCCGAGGAACGACTGGGACACATTGACCACGATTTCGTCCAGCGCGTCCTGGCGGGCGAGGCGGATCGACGCTTCGTCCTTGCCGATCTGGCCGGGCAGCAGGACCGATGCCGTCACCAGAAACCCGGTGGCGGCATCCTCGCCAAGGGCGTCACCGGCAATCTGTTCGCGAATGAAGCGGTCGTACGGTGTGTCCTGATTGAACGCGCGGATGACGTAGTCCCGGTACGGCCAGGCGTTCGGGCGTTCGGTATTGACCTCGAACCCGTGGGTATCCGCGTACCGCACCAGATCCAGCCAGTGCTGCGCCCAGCGTTCGCCGTGACGCGGGGAGTTCAGCAGGCGGTCGACAACCCGGGCGGCCGCGTCCTCCCCGCGGTCGCTCAAATAATCATCCACCTCGTCCGGCGTCGGCGGCAGGCCGGTGAGGTCGAAGGTGACGCGCCGCAGCCACGCCAGCCGACCGGCCTCCGGCGCAGGGGTCATGCCCTCCTGCTCGAGCCGCGCGAGAATGAACCGGTCGATCCCGCCGCGCGGCCAGGCGGTGTCGCGGGTTGCCGGCACCGCGGGCGCGGCCAGCGGCTGGAACGCCCAGTGGCCGGCGCCATCGATCCCGGCCGCGGTGACGGGCGCGACCCCCAACCATGCCAGAAGCCAGGCGGCGCAATGTTTCATCGTTCAGGCGAGAATGTCGTGCACCACGTGCCCGTGCACATCGGTGAGCCGGCGGTCGACCCCGCTGTGACGGAAAGTGAGACGCTCGTGGTCGAGACCGAGCAGGTGCAGCATGGTGGCATGCAGGTCGTAGCAATACGTGACTCCCTCGACCGCCTGCCCGCCGAAGTCGTCGCTGCGCCCGTAGGCGACCCCGGGCTTGATGCCGGCGCCGGCCAGCCATGTCACGAAGCTCCCGCCATTGTGGTCGCGGCCGGCGCCGCTCTGCGCGAACGGGGTGCGGCCGAATTCGGTGGTCCACACGACCAGGGTGTCCTCCAGCAACCCGCGCTGGTGCAGGTCGCCGAGCAGCGCGCTGATCGGCTGGTCGACACTGGCGGCAATCGGCGGAAGCTCGTTCTGAATGTTGCCGTGGTTGTCCCAGTTTTCAGTGGCACCCTGCGGCCCGCTCCAGACCTGGACAAAGCGTGTCCCACGCTCGAGCAGGCGGCGCGCCAGCAGGCAGCGGCGGCCGAAGTCAGCGGTGACCGGGGTATCCAGGCCATAGGCGGTGCGGGTGGCCTCGGTTTCGCGGGCTAGGTCAAAGGCCTCGGGTGCGCTGAGCTGCATTTTCGCGGCCAGCTCCCCGGCGGCGATCCGGGCTTCCAGCCGGGAGTCGCCCGGATGGTCGGCGGCATGGGCGCGGTTGATTTTCCGGAGCAGGGCGCGGGTCGCTTCGTCGGCCTGGCCCCGCGCGAAAGCGAATGATTCCGGGGAGAACAGGTCGGGCACCGGCGGGGTGGCACCGGCGGCGAGGATGGTTCCCTGGTGGCGGGCGGGCAGAAAGCCGGCGCTGAAATTACCCTTCTGGTTGTACGGCAGCCCGCGGGCGTCGGGCAGCACGACGAAGGTCGGCAGATTGTCGGACAGGCTGCCGAGGGCATACGAGATCCACGACCCGCACGATGGAAATCCCGGGAGAAGAAATCCCGTATTCATCATGTAGCTGGCGGGTCCATGAACATTGGTCTTGCTCTTCATGGCCATGAGGAAGGCCATGTGATCGACCCATTTAGCCTGATGCGGGAACACGCTGCTGACCCAGCGCCCGCTCTGCCCGTGGCGCCGGAATTCAAACGGACTCTTCATCACCGCGCCGGACACACCGGTCTGTCCTTCCGGTTTCTCCTTCGGCCCGAGCATCTCGCCGTGCCGCCGCTCGAGCTCCGGCTTGTAATCAAAGGTGTCCATCGGGCTGGCCCCGCCATTCATGAACAACTGGATGACCCGCCGTGCCTTCGGCTCAAATTGCGGCAGCTGTACACCCGCCGCCCCGTCGTCCGCGGCCAGGAGCCCGTCGCGCTGCAGCAACCCGGCCAGGGCCACGCTGCCGAATCCTCCGCCGATCCGGCTGAGAAACTGCCGGCGGTTCACATGAACTATCGGGGAAGCGGGGTCTATCATGTGTCAGTTCACGAAGAGAAATTCATTGCTGTTGAACAGCAGCCGGGCCACCGCCGGCAGGCCGTGCGCGTCGGCCAGCGCACGGAAATCCGCGGCCTCCTCCGCCGTCGGCGCGCGCAGCCAGACCGCCCGCACCATTTCCCGCACCTGCCGGTCGCGGTCCGGCTCGCTCCCGGTGACCCGCGCCGCCAGCGCGCCGGCATGGTACAGCCCGAACGGGTTGTTGAGCAGCGCCAGTGACTGCAGCGGCGAAGCCGAAAACCCGCGCACCGGCGACAGCAATCCCATGTCGGGAAAATCCAGCGCGTCCATGAACGGGTCGGCAATGCCGCGCCAGACGACCCGGTAAATGCTGCGGCGGGCCACTCCGGGTGCCGACCAGTCGAAATTCGTGTAGTCCAGCACCGGCGTGCTCTGCGGCCCCGGCCGCGATGAAAAATGCCGTACCCCGGGGCCGCCCATGGTCAGGTCGAGCCGCCCGCTGACCGCCATGACCGCGTCCCGGTACGAATCAGCATCGAGCCGCAGACGGTTCGCGCGCCAGAGCAGACGGTTTTCCGGGTCCGCCTCCGCCTGCCGACGGAAATCCGGAGTGACCGCGCGCCCGACCACCGGGGCCAGCTCCCGCCGGCCGTCAGCCGCCAGCCCGCCGTCGACTGCCTCCACCGCCTCCGCCGCCTCCGCCGTCGCCGCCTCCGCTGCCGGATCTGTCTGGCGACGGTAGGCCGCGCTGGTCACGATGAGGCGGTGCAATTTCCGGAGCGAACCGCCGGCGTCGTCACGGAACCAGACGGCCAGCCAGTCGAGCAGCTCCGGATGCGACGGCACGCCGCCCATCCGGCCGAAGTCACCCGGGGTGTCGCACAGACCGCGGCCGAAATGGTAATGCCAGATGCGATTGACGATGCTGCGCCACGTCAGCGGGTTGTCGCGATGAGCGATCCAATCGGCAAGGGCGGCGCGGCGGACGGCTTCGTCGGACGGGTCGGCCAGTGCGAAACGGGACGGCAGCGCGGTCACCGCGGAGAGCGCCCCCGGACCGACTTCCGCCCCGGGTTTTTCAAGGTCGCCACGCGCGAGCACGCGGATCACCCGGGGCTGGGCAAAGCCGGCTTTCTGGCCGCGCTCGCGCTGCGCCTCGGCCGAGGCCGCCCAGACTTTCACCGGCGCCGGCAGCGCGGCCAGCCCGTCCGACGCCCGCACCCGCAGCACCGCGGCCGCCAGGGCCCGACGTTCGGCGGCAGCGCGACGGGCGGCCGGTACCGCGAGGGCGGCCCGCGCCGCCGGAGGCAGCGCGACGGTGAGGTCGGACGGGGCGGCGGTGACTGAC
>JALRGF010000414.1 GCA_023253495.1 Verrucomicrobiales bacterium | reverse complement strand
CGGGAGACGGTGGCGGGGGAGGGTCGATGGAGGGTCCGGTGGCGCAGGTTTCGCATGGGCGGATCTTAGGCGGGAGCGGACGGGGTCAATCCGCGTCGGTGCCTCAGCCATTCCCTGTTCCGATTCCATTTGTCGCGCGCCGCGTCTTCTCCACGATGGGCGGATGAGGGTGCCCGATTGTTTCCGCCAGCTTGCCGCCATCATCTTTCTTTTTGCCGGGTTTCCGGCTGCCGCGGCCCCTCCGATCGAGGAGACGATCGTGTTTCTCGGGGACAGCATCACCCAGGCCGGCGGGTATGTGGAAATCATCGAGGCGGCCCTGATCGCACACGATCCGGTGCACCCGCGCCGGATCATCAGACTGGGGCTGGCCAGCGAAACGGTATCCGGCCTGAGCGAACCGGGGCATGCCGGCGGGGCGTTTCCGCGGCCCACGCTGCACGAGCGCCTCGACCGCGTGCTGGAAAAATCCAGACCGCAGCTTGTGATTGCGTGTTACGGGATGAACGACGGCATCTACCATCCGTTGTCCGACGAACGGACCAAGGCGTTCCAGGACGGGATCCTCACTCTGCGCGCCAAGGTCGCTGGCGCCGGCGCGCGGCTCATCCACCTCACTCCGCCGGTCTTTGATCCCGTTCCGATCAGGGACCACGTGCTGCCGGCCGGACGCGACGTCTACACCCAGCCGTACGAAGGCTACAACAGCGTGCTCGACGCCTACTCCGCCTGGCTGCTCGCACAACGGGCCGGAGGCTGGGAGGTCATCGACATCCACGGGCCGATGAACGAGGCGCTGGCCGCGCGGCGTCGCACCGATCCCGCCTTCACCTTCGCCGGAGACGGTGTGCATGCGGGCGAGGAAGGCCATGTGCTGATGGCCCGGGCGGTTCTGGGTGCCTGGGGGCTCACGGTCCGCGACGACGGCTCCCCGGACCACCCGCAGGGTGCCGCCATTCTCGCGGCCGTGCGCCGGAAGCAGGCGGTGCTTGCCCCCGCCTGGCTCAGCCACGTCGGCCACCTCCGCCCCGGCATCGCCCCGGGGCTGCCGCTGGCCGAGGCCGAGGCCAAAGCCTCTGAAATCGACGCCGAGGCGCGCCGCCTGGCTGTCGGGAGTGCGGTACCGCTGCCCGGCCAATCCAGCGATTGGCACGGATTCCGCCGGCACGATTTCGAAATTGCCGGTCATCCGGTGACCGTGGTCGAGCCGGCGGTCCCGGCGCCCGGCCGGCCCTGGGTCTGGCACGGCGAATTTTTCGGTCACAAGCCGGCGCCGGACATCGCGCTGCTCGGGCGCGGCTATCACATCGTGCAGTTCCAGATCCCGGACATGCTCGGCAGTCCGCCGGCGGTGGCGCTCTGGAACCAGTGTTACGAGGAACTGACGACCCGGCACGGGTTCAGCGGGAAGCCGGCGCTCGTCGGCCTGAGCCGCGGCGGGCTCTACTGCTACAACTGGGCCATCGCCAATCCCGACAAGGTGTCCTGCCTCTACGCCGATGCGGCCGTCTGCGACTTCAAAAGCTGGCCCGGCGGCAAGGGTCAGGGCAAGGGCGATGCGGGCAACTGGGCGCTCGTGCTCAAGCTCTGGAATTTTCCCGACGAGGCCGCCGCCCTCGCCTACCCGGGCAACCCGGTCGACCGCCTCGCCCCACTGGCCGAGCGGAAGGTTCCGCTGCTCCACGTGTTCGGCGATGCCGACGACGTCGTCCCCTGGGAGGAAAACACCGGGCTCGTCGCCGAGCGGTACAAGAAACTCGGCGGCCCGATCACCCTCATCCGCAAGCCGGGCGTCGGTCACCATCCGCATGGCCTCGACGATCCGGCGCCGATCGTCGAGTTCATTGCGGGGTCTCCGCAATGATGATCCGGGCAGCGATGACCGGAGCGGCGACGGAAGGAGCGTGACGCGATGCCTGGAGGCGGTGGCGGCGGCGTCGCGCGGCAGTCAGGTTCAGATCTCCCAGCCCTTGCGGCGCGGGGGATTGAGGAAGGCGTTGGCGGCCTCGTCGTTGGTGAATTTCATGGCGGCGTCGTCCCATTCGAGGCGCACCCCGGCGCGGCGGATGGCGATCATGCCGAGCAGGCCGATCTCGCTGAGGGCGCCGCCGTATTCGAAACTGGAGCCGGCCGGGCGGTTGGCGCGGATGGCGTCCAGCCAGTCATTCTGGTGATGGCCACCCTTGACGCGCGGGATCTTCTGATCCGGCAGCTGGTATTCTTTCATGCGGGCCTCGGGAATGATCCGGCAGCCGCCCGCTCCGTGCGACCCGTGCATGATTTTCCCCTGGTCCCCGATGACCACCGCGCCGGTGCCGGTGACCTTGCGGTTTTCCCTCGTGAGCTCTTCCGGCTGGGGGATCGAGAAGTCGCCGTCGTGCCAGATGACTTTGACCGGTCCGCGGTCGCCCTTGGCGGGAAACTCAAACGTGATGCGCGCACCCTGGGGGTAGAATTCGGCGTGCGCCTTCGGGTCGTAATTTTTCACTTCGGCGGTGATGGCGTTGGGCAATCCGAGGTCGAGCGCCCAGAAAGACGGGTCGAGCACGTGGCAGACCCAGTCGCCGATGCAGCCGCTGCCGAAGGCGGAATAGCCGCGCCAGTTGAAGGGCAGATAAGCCGGGTGGTACGGGCGGTCGGCGGCGGGCCCGAGCCAGAGGTCCCAGTCGAGCCCGTCCGGCACCGGCGGCCTTTCGGTCTGCAGCATCTGCTGGTGGCGGGTCTGGCAGTAAACGTCCTTGAATGCGTCGCACCCGGCGTGGATTTCCGTGACCTTGCCGATGGCGCCCGACCAGACCATTTCACAGAAGAGCCGGATGCTGTCGGACGAATGCCCCTGATTGCCGACCTGGGTGATGACTTTTTTTTCCAGGGCCGCGCGGCGCATGGCGCGCACCTCGGCCACCGAATGGGCCAGCGGCTTTTCGCAGTACACGTGTTTGCCGTGGCCGATGGCGGCCAGCGCGGCCACGGCATGCGTGTGGTCCGGCGTCGCCACCAGCACCGCGTCGATGTCATTGGCCATGGCGTCGAACATCCTGCGGAAATCCTTGAAGCGTTTGGCCCGGGGAAATTTTCCGAACGTTTCGGCCGCGCGCCGCTCGTCGACGTCACACAGTGCCACAATGTCCTCGTCGGCCATGCCGCCGAGGTCGGCGCCGCCCTGGCCGCCGCAGCCGATCACCGCCAGCCGGATCTTGCTCGCCGGCGTTTTCGAGGCTTCCTGGGCGCGCACCACGTGGGCGGGGACAACTTGAAATCCAAACGCGGCGGTGGCGGAGGTTGAAAGAAAGGATCGGCGTTTCATCGGGGTGCAGATGGGGGCTGGCGGCGCGACGCTGGCCAAAGACCGCAGTCGGTGTACCCTTACCGATCGTCGGGGGCCTGGCAAGGGATTCGCAAGCCGGTCGCCGCGCCGCGCTGCCCCCAAGAAATCATTGGCGCACCGGCGG
>JALRGF010000313.1 GCA_023253495.1 Verrucomicrobiales bacterium | reverse complement strand
CTGGGCGGCCTCTGCATCCTGCGCGGCTGCATGCCGAGCAAAACGCTGATCGAGTCGGCCAACCGGGCGCTGGGAGTGCGGCGCGGAGCCGAGTTCGGCTTGGACGCGGGCCTGCGCGGTGTTGACACCCGCGCCATCCGCGACCGCAAGCGCACGCTCATCGCGGATTTTGCCGGCTACCGCCAGCAGCAGCTGGCCGACGGGCGCTTTGAATTGATCCGCGGGACGGCGCGGTTTCTCAATGAGCATGAGGTGGCGGTGACGCCGTGCGGCGGCGGCGCGGACCGCCGGGTCCGCTTCCGCACCGCCCTCATCGCCACCGGTTCGGTCATCGCCGTGCCGGAGGTGCCCGGCCTGAAGGAAACGGGATTCTGGACCAGCGACACCGTGCTCGATGCCGCGGAGGTGCCGTCCTCCTTCGTGGTGCTCGGCGGCGGCGCCATCGCCTTGGAAATGGCCCATTACCTCGATGGCATCGGCCGCCGCGTCACCGTCGTCCAGCGCAGCCCGCATCTGCTCAGCGGGATGGACCACGATGTTGCCGACGTCGTGGCCGCCGCTTTCCGGCACCGCGGCCTGGCCGTCCATTGCGGGACCACCCTGCGCCGCATCGAATCCGCCGCTGGCGGTGGCAAACGCGTTGTTTTCGAACAGGACGGCGCCGAACACGCTCTCGACGCCGCGGAAATCCTGCTCGCCCTCGGCCGCCGACCGGCCACCACCGGCCTCGGCCTGGATGCGGCCGCGGTCGAAACCGACAACGGCCGGGTCGCCATCCTTCCGACCCAGCAGACGAGCCGACCCCACCTTTTTGCCGCCGGCGACGTCTGCGGCCCGGTCGAGGTCGTCCACCTCGCCATCCAGCAGGGGGAACTCGCGGCGCGCAACGCGGCCGCCTGGCTGCGCGGCGAAAAAGCGCGCGAAACCATGGACTACCGGCTCGCCCTGTTCGGCGTGTTCACCCACCCGCAGGCGGCCCAGGTCGGTCTGACTGAAATCGAAGCCACCCGCTCCGGGCGCGCCGTCAGGACCGCCACTCACCCGTTCGCCGACCACGGCAAATCCATGGTCATGGGCGAAACCGAGGGCTTCGTCAAAATGATCGCCGACGCCGCCACCGGCGAAATCGTCGGCGCCAGCGCGGTCGGACCCGAAGCGGTCGAACTCATCCACCAGATCGTGGTCGCGATGCACTTCCGCTGCTCCGCCGCCGAATTTCTCAAAATCCCGCTGTACCATCCCACTCTCAGTGAAATCTGGAGTTACCCCGCCGAGGAGCTTGCGGAAGGCTGACTCCCCGGCACCTGCCGAGGGCCTGTCCGGACCCAGTGTCATGGCCCCACCCCGTTGACCATTCCGCCATGATCCCGCGCCCCCAACGCCACCTGTCCACGAATCCCCCGGCCCCCGGCCGCCCGTCGCCATGACGCCGCCACCGCAGACCGCCGCGCTGCGGCGGGAACTGGGATTGCTCGAGGCGATCGGTCTCGGGCTGGGCGCCATTTTTGGCGCGGGCATTTTTGTCGTCACCGGGGTGGCCGCCGGGGTGGCCGGGCCGGCGTTTCTGGTCAGTCTGGCGATTGCCGGGGCCGCGGCGACCTGCAACGGCCTGAGTGCGGCGCAACTGGCGGCCCGGTACCCGCAATCCGGCGGCACCTACGAATACGGGTATCGCCTCCTTCACCCGGCGGCGGGCTTTGCCGCGGGATGGATGTTTCTTGCCAGCAAACTGGCTGCCGCCGGCACCGTGGCCCTCGGGTTCGGCCACTACACCGCCTCCCTGCTGCCCGCGGTGCCGCCGGTGGCTGCGGCGGCCGCCGCGGTTATCTTCGCCACTCTCGCCAACGTCATCGGAATCCAGAAAACCGGCCGACTGAACCTTCTCATCGTTGTCTTCACTCTGGCCTCACTGGCGTGTTTCATCGGCTTCGGTGCGGGATCGGTGCGGACCGCGAATTTCCTCCCATGGGCGCCCCATGGCTGGCGCGCGGTGGTCGAGGCCAGCGCCCTGCTTTTTTTTGCCTACACCGGCTACGCCCGCCTCGCCACCCTGGGAGAGGAAGTGCGCGATCCGGAGACCACCATCCCGAAGGCCATCGTCGCTTCGTTGTGGATCGCCCTGCTGGTCTATCTTGCCGTCGGAGCCGTGGCCGTTGGCACCGCGGGCGCCCCGGCTCTCGCCCAAACGCGCGCCCCGCTGGAACGCGCCGCCGCGTCCTTCGCCTTTCCCGGCCTCAACCGGGTCATGGTGGCCGGCGCCGCCACCGCCATGCTGGGGGTGCTGCTCAGTCAGGTGCTGGGCATCAGCCGCATGATGCTGGCCATGAGCCGACGCGGCGACCTGCCGGCTTTCCTCGCCCATGTCGACCCGCGCCGGGGCCTGCCGCTGCGGGCTGTCGGAATCACCGGCAGCATCGCCCTGCTGCTCGCCGTGACCGGTCGCCTCGAATCGGTGCTCGCCGCCGCCGCCTTCACCATCCTGATCTATTACACCCTCACCAACCTCGCCGCCCTCCGGCTGCCCGCCCACGACCGCCGCTACCCGCCGTGGGTCGCCTGGTGCGGACTGCTCGCATGCCTGCTCATGGCCGGTTCGCTGGCCCCGGTCACCATCGCCTCCGGTCTCGCCCTGCTGGTCGCCGGCTTCCTCTTCCGGTTCGCCCTCAAGTCGAACCA
Source organism: Verrucomicrobiales bacterium (assembly GCA_023253495.1). Lineage (GTDB taxonomy): Bacteria > Verrucomicrobiota > Verrucomicrobiia > Verrucomicrobiales > V1-33 > CAJBME01. The sequence continues at coordinate 2,040 of JALRGF010000313.1, read as the reverse complement.
GGTTTGACGCTCCTTCTTCGGCCGGGATAGGCAACATGTTGTGACGACAACCGACGGGTGATCGAACCCGGCCCGCGGGTTCTCGACAAGGACGGCTGTGCGGCCGGCGGCATGTGGGTGAAACGCGGAAACTTGATCGACTCCGTGCAGATCATTTTTATGCAGATCAAGCCGGACGGGCTTTCGCTTGATCGCAAAGACTTTTACGTCAGCGATTCATTTGTTGGGAGGCAAGTTGGGAACCCTTTTGGATTCCGCCTCCATCGCAATTGGGCGTCTGGACGGCATCGCCCTCGTTCTGCCGGACCCGGAACTGTTCATTGACACCAATATCCGGCAGCAAGCGGTCCTCTCGTCCCAGATCGAAGGGACGCTAAAAGCGGAAATCGACGCCGACGCCTGGGCCACCCTCAACAGCGACACCTCCCGCCCCTTCGAGAAGCCGAAGAGCGGCTGCATCACTGTCAAGGTCATCAACCACCTCGGGGACGAGGTGATGAAAGTGTTCCGGGTCTGACACCGTTTTATAGCGAAATTACCCGATTATACTCGAAATAAGGTATAAGTCGGTATAAACGAATCAACATGGACCCCATCAAGAACCCCTTTTCTCCCGGCGCTGGCTCCCCTCCTCCTGAACTAGTGGGACGCGACCCGATTCTTGAGCAGGCCCGCATTCTGCTTGGCCGGACGAAGGCGAAACGCCCGGAAAAAAGTATGCTGCTGACCGGTTTGCGGGGTGTGGGGAAGACGGTCTTGCTTAATGAGATTGAACGGATGGCGAAGGCCGGGGAATACGGCACGATCGTCATCGAAGCACATGAAAACAAAGCGCTCGGCCCACTCCTGGCTCCTCATCTCCGACGCCTCTTTTTCGATCTGGATCGAATCGCTGGTGTGGGAGACAAGGTGAAGCGTGGCCTCCGTGTGCTGCGCAGTTTTATAGGTGTTCTTAAAGTCAGTCACGACGATGTCACCGTCTCCTTGGATGTCGATCCTGAAATGGGGTCTGCGGACAGCGGTGACCTGGAAATCGACCTGCCCAATCTCCTGGTGGCGGTCGGGGAGGCTGCTGAGGAGCGAAAGTGCGCGGTGGCTGTGTTCGTCGATGAAATCCAATACCTTAACCAGAAGGAACTCGGAGCCCTGATCATGGCGATGCATAAAGTGCAGCAGCGCCAGCTCCCGTTGGTGCTTCTTGGAGCGGGCCTCCCGATCCTGCCCGGATTGGCCGGTGAATCGAAATCGTATGCCGAGCGGCTCTTCAGTTTCCCGGATATTGGCGCGCTCTCGGAGCAGGACGCCGCGAAAGCTTTGCGCGAGCCGGCACAGGCTGCGGACGTGGTCTTCGAGGAGCCTGCTTTGAAGGAGGTGTTCAGACTCACGAAGGGGTACCCGTATTTTCTCCAGGAATGGGGATACCAGTCCTGGAATCTCGCCACCGCCAGTCCCATCACGCTGCAAGTGGTCGAAGATGCGACCGCCACCGTGATTCCCCGTCTGGACAAAAACTTCTTTCGCGTTCGCTTTGACCGTCTTACCCCGAGCGAAAAGAACTTCCTGCGTGCCATGGCGGAACTGGGGCCGGGCGCGCAGCGCACCGGTGACATTGCCGAGTCTCTGGGCGTCAAGGTCACGAGTCTCGGACCGGTACGCGCCAAGCTGATCAGGAAAGGGATGGTCTACAGCCCCGCACACGGGGACATGGCATTCACCGTACCGCTCTTCGATGATTTCATGATTCGAGCGATGCCAGACTTCAGACGTTGACCCGGAACAGGCATGGACTTCCTGATCGCCGACACCTTCACCGACAGCCTGGGCCGCGGCTGACGGCCCCCTCCTCCTGTGGGCGGGTCTCGCGAAGCCAGACCCTGTTCACCCCTGTGGATGTCTCTTTTTTACTTTTGACGGCGGCCGGTTACGATTCGTGCGCCGCATGCCTGGGTGGCGAAATTGGCAGACGCGCCAGACTTAGGATCTGGTTCCGCAAGGAGTGCAGGTTCGACCCCTGTCCCAGGTACTTGAGGCCGCAAAAAG
>JALRGF010000248.1 GCA_023253495.1 Verrucomicrobiales bacterium | reverse complement strand
GGTAGGTGACCCGGGCGAGAATGCGGATATCCGGATTGAGATCCCGCGCACTGCGCACCACCTCGCTGGAGTCGATCCCCCGCGCCGCGATGATCAGGCCCTCGGCATCGGCCAGGGCGGCATGACGCAGGATCTCGGGATTGGCGGCGTCGCCGTGCACCGCCAGCCGACCTTCCCCCCGCAGCTGCTGCACGGTGTCGATGTTCATCTCGATAACCACCACCTCGATGCCGTTGGCACGCAGGATGCGGCTGAGGGTGCGGCCGACCGGCCCGTGCCCGACCATCACCACATGGTGCGTCATCTCCCCGAGGGCCGCCGCCGGCAGCGCCTCCGGACCGGCCACCCGCACCCACCCGCGCCGCTCCAGCCAGCGGACCAGCGGCCCGATCCCCTTGTAAAGCATTGGATTCAGCGTGATCGACACCACCGAGGCCACGACCAGCGCATTGGTCGCCTCCGCCGGCATCACCTTCAGCGAAATCGCCAGGGCCGCCAGAATGAACGAAAACTCCCCGATCTGCGCCAATGCCACCGCAATGGAAAGCGCCGACTTCAACGGCTTCCCGAACGCCAGCACCACCGACAGCGCGGCCAGCGGCTTGCCCACTACCACCACCCCGAGCGTCGCCAGCATCAACGGCCACCCGTGCGCCAGGGAAGACGGATCAAACAACATGCCGACGGAAACAAAAAAAAGCACCGCAAAGGCGTCCCGCATCGGCAACGCGTCGGCCGCCGCCCGCGCGCTGAATTCCGACTGCCCGACCACCATGCCCGCCAGAAAAGCCCCCAGCGCCATCGACGCCCCGAAAAATTTCGCCGACCCCACCGCGATGCCCAGCGCAAGCACCAGCACCGAAAGCGTGAACAATTCCCGCGATCGCGTGCGCGCCACATACCCGAGCAACCGCGGGATCAGCCGCTGCCCGGCCACCAGCGTGAATGCCACCAGCGCCCCGAGTTTCAACAGCGCCAACGCGAGCGTCAGGCCGGCCCCGCTGCCACCCGCCGTGGCCCCAAACAGCGCAGGCAGCAGCACCAAAGCCACGATCGTGAACAGATCCTCGACAATCAGCCAGCCGATCGCGATGTGGCCGCTCGGTGTGTGCAGCTCCCGGTTGTCCGCCAGCACCCGCGTCAGCACCACCGTGCTCGCCACCGCAATGGCCATGCCGAAAAGCACTCCCGCCGTCCAGCTCCATCCGAAAAACCGCGTGACCACCGCCCCCAGCACCGTCGCCACCGCAATCTGCACCAGCGCGCCAGGCACCGCCACCCGGCGCACCGCCAGCAAGTCCTTGAGATGGAAATGCAGACCGACCCCGAACATCAGCAGAATCACCCCGATCTCCGCGCACTGGGTGGCAATGGCCTCGTCCGCCACAAAACCGGGCGTGAACGGCCCGACCAGAATGCCCGCCAGCAGGTACCCGACAATCGGCGACAACCGCAAGCGGTAGGTCAGAAACCCGAGTGCCAGCGCCGCGGTCAGCCCGCCGGTCAGAGTGAAGATCAGATCAAGATTGTGCGGCATCTTCCGTCCTCTGGTTCACGGCAGCGGCGTGGTCAAGACGTCAACCGCCGCCCCCGTGCCCACCAGATCATAAAGCCAGAGAATGTCGCGCGACGCCATCCGGATGCATCCGTAGCTCGCCGGCGTGCCGAGCTTCGCCTCCTCCGGGGTCCCGTGAATGTAAATATACCGCCCATAGGCATTCGGATTCTGCCCGTCACGCCCCTTCAGCCAGAGGATCCGCGTCACAATCGGATCCCGCCCGGGCGCGTTGACCGCCACAATCTCCCCCGTCGGCCGCCGGCTCTTGAACCGCATCCCGCTCGGCTGACCGCCCCCGATCTTCCGGGCCACCTTCAGTTTGCCCAGCGGCGTATGGTTGGTGCCGGGGGCGTCGCCATAGCCGAATTTCGACGTCGAAACCGGAAAGCTCCCCAGCAACGCATCCTTGCGATACACCGCCATCCGCTGCTCGGGCACCGAAACCACCAGCCGGTGCGGGTCGGCACAGCTTGCGCCGAACAGCGCCATCACCGCCATCACAGATCTGAATGCGCCTTGGAGCATGAGGTACCACAGCACAGATCGCCCTCATCTCAAGGCGGGACGCGACAGACGAGGATAGAGGGAGCAACCTCCGGGCGCGCAGGCGGGGAAAACATCCCACGACCAGTCCACTCCCGCCTCCTCGAGCCGTCCGCGCACGGAAACCAGCACCACCGCCCCGGCCTTGATCAACGCCCGGCCATCAACGCCCGGCCACGCGCGCACCCGCAATAAAATCGGCAGCCCCGCCCCTGCCTCGCACGCGCCCACCGCCTGCGAGCGCCGAGTGCTCGTCCCACCTCGCGGCCAGCGACCGCGGCGCTAAACCCGCGCCAGCAGCGACATCACCGCCTTCTGCGCATGCAGACGGTTTTCCGCCTCCTGGAAAATGGTGTCGGCATGCGCCTCCAGCACCTCCTCCGTGATCTCCTTGCCGCGATAGGCCGGCAGGCAGTGCATGACGATCGCCTGCGGACCGGCGCGCTCAACCAGCTCCCGGTTGATCTGATACGCCTTGAGTTCCTTCAGACGGCGCGCGCCCTCAGCCTCCTGCCCCATACTGACAAACACATCGGTGTACAGCACATCGGCGCCCGCCACCGCCCGGGCCGGGTCACTCTCACACGCGATGCCGCCACTCCGGAACTGCGCCAGATACGCCGCGCCCGGCTGGTACTTCTTCGGTGCACACAGCACCAGCTGGAACCCGAGCCGCTCCGCCGCCCACATCCACGAGCGCGCCATGTTGTTGTCGCCATCACCCATGAACACCACTTTCCGGCCCGCCCAGCCGCCCAGCTTCTCCCGCATCGTCTGCAGATCCGCCAGCACCTGGCACGGATGCTCCTCGTCCGTCAGCGCGTTGATCGTCGGCAGGCCGCTGAATTCCGCAAACTCCTCCACGTCACGCTGCGCAAAAGTCCGGATGATCGCCCCGTGCGCCAGCCGCCCGAAAACCCGAGCCGTGTCCCGGATCGGCTCACCCCTCCCGAGCTGCGAGTCCGCCGGGCTCAGAAAAAAAACATCTCCGCCCAGCTCCCGCACCCCCACTTCAAAACTCACCCGGGTCCGCGTCGACGCCTTCGTGAAAATCATCGCCCAGGTCTGTCCGCGCAACGGCTGGTGGCGCGCTGCCGCCCGCGTGCCGCGCCGCTTCTTGAGTGTCGCGGCCAGATCAAGGATCTCCTCCATCTCGCCGGCGGTGAGTTGCTCAAGGGACAGCAGGTTCTTCATGGCTGGATCGGAAAAAACAAGCGGGCCGGTCACCCCGCCGCCATCGACGGAAAAACCGGCCCCAGCATCGCGGGGAAAGGGGCAGCCTAGCACACAATCTCGGTGCCGATCCCCTCTTTTGTGAAAATTTCGAGCAGCAGAGAATGCGGCAGACGGCCGTCGACCAGATGGACTTTGGCCGCCCCGGCCTCCAGCGCGGCCAGGGCCGCCTGGACCTTCGGGATCATGCCTCCGGCGATGGTCCCATCGGCGATCAGTGCTTCCACTTCCCCGCGATTGAGGTGCGGAATCAACGTCTTCGGGTCCTTCGGATCACGCATCACCCCGAGCACGTCACTCAGATAAATAAACTTGGCCGCCTTCAGCCGGCCCGCCAGCGCCGCCGCCGCCACATCGGCATTGCAGTTCAAGGCGTGCCCCGACCCGATCTCCGAAGCAATCGGCGAAATCACCGGCACGATCTCCCCCTTCAGGATCGCCTGCAGCTCGTCCAGCCGGAAATCCACCACCTCCCCGACCCAGCCGAGATCCGCCGGCGCCCCGGTCGCCGTGTCCACCACCGGCGCCGTCTTCCTCCCGAGAAAGACCCGCTTCCCGTTGATGCCGACCGCCAGGCCGCCAAAATCATTCATCGCCATCACCAGCCGCGGATTGATCTGCTGCGTGAGCACCTGCTCGACAATCCCGATGGTCGCATCATCAGTCACCCGCAACCCGTTGACAAACCGCGCCGCCAGTCCGGCCTCGGCCATGCCCTTGGAAATCGCCTTGCCGCCGCCATGCACCAGCACCGGATTGATCCCGATACCTTCAAGGAAAACCACGTCCCGCAGCAGCCCCTCGATCAACGACCAGTCGTCCATCGCGCTCCCCCCGATCTTGATCACAAAGATCTGCCCGCGGAACTGCTGCATGTACGGCAGCGCCTCAATCAGAACGGAGGCTTTGGCAATCTGCTGGTGGAATGACGGAGTCATGCGGAAATCAATGGGGCAGGCGGCCTCGCTCATCGGCCCCCGGTCCCTCCCCCCGCACTGTGCGGAATCCTCGATTTCCTCAAGAACAAGGTTTTGTTCCCGCTCCGGGGGACGGTACCGGTCCCGGAATCCACGGGAACCCGCCCCGACGCCACACCCCCATCATGCCCACGTTGGGTAACGGCGCCGTTGCACCGGCACCCACACCGCCACAATGCCTCTTTGCCGCTCCGCTCTGACCGACCCATGGCCGCCATCCGTGAATCCGACCTCGTCTTTTCCAGACACCGCTATGAAGCGCGACGCGGCGAAGTGCGCCTCCACATGTCGCACTTCTTCCTCGAATACCTTCACGACCTCTATGAGGCCTTCGAGGGCGATCTCGCGCTGGCCATCGTCCTCGGCGAAATCTCCCACCACAATACCGCCCGTTTCTTCTGCCCGAACCGGCACACCAACGAACCGGTCCGCACCCTGCAGCACCAACCGGCCGCGTGGACACGCATGCCGGGATGCAACGCCTACTCAGTGAGCTGCGCCACCGGCATCCCCCGCGAAACCGTGCGGCGCAAGGTCCAGACTCTCATCAAACGCGGGTGGGTGGAACAGGTGCCCAAACAGGGGCTGCGCATCACCCAGGCGTGCGCCGACCACTTCGGCCCCGACTACTCCCTGCGCTTCCTCAACGGCCTGCTGCGCGCCTCCCGCCGCATCGAGGCCCTGCTCACCGAGGACCCGGCACCGCCGCGCCCGGACCAGATCCAGACCCCCACCCCGAAAGCCCCCGCCCGCCGCTCCCGCCTCACCCCATCCAAACCCAGCTCAGGAAAAAAATGAACGCCACCATCCAGGACCTGATCAACCTCAAAGGTCAGGTCGCCATCGTCACCGGCGCCGGCGCCGGCATCGGCCACGCCATCGCCGAAACCTTCGCCGCCGCCGGCGCCGCCGTCATGGTCAGCGACCGCACCGCCGACAAGGCCGGCGAAGTCGCCGCCGCCATCACCGCCGCCGGCGGACGCGCCATCAGCACGGCCTGCGATGTCACCGACGACGCCGCGCTCGAATCCATGGTCCGCCAGACGCTTGACGCCTTTGGCTCCATCACCCTGCTCGTCAACAACGCCGGCGGCGGCGGGCCAAAGCCGTTCGACATGCCGATGGACGACTTCCTCTGGGCCTACCGGCTCAATGTCTTCTCGATTTTCCGCCTCTGCCAGCTGTGCGTCCCGTCCATCGAAAAAGCCGGCGGCGGCGCCGTGCTCAACATCAGCTCGATGGCCGGCGAAAACAAAAACCAGCGCATGACGTCCTACGGCTCCTCCAAGGCCGCTGTCAACCACCTGACCCGCAACATGGCTTTCGACCTCGGCCCGAAAAACATCCGCGTCAATGCCATCGCCCCCGGAGCCATCAAAACCGATGCCCTCGCCTCCGTACTCACCCCGGAAATCGAAAAATCCATGCTCAAACACACCCCCATGGGCCGGCTCGGCATGGCCTCGGACATCGCCCACGCCGCCCTCTTCCTCTGCTCCCCCGCCGCCGCCTGGATCAGCGGTCAGGTGCTCACCGTCTCCGGCGGCGGCGTGCAGGAACTCGACTGAGGGCGCCCGACCGCACGGCCACGCTTGGGACGCGGGTTACCCCCCCCGCGCGCGCCCCGCACAGATCCCGGCGGGCGAAACTCCCGCACCAGGCTCCTGCCTTCAGTAGGGGTATGGAGTTCGTTGGCATCACGTTCTTCTTTGGTGTTCACAGTTCTCGTTGGTCGTGAGCCTCTCGCGGGCCGCGTGCGGAACACAATGTTGCCGATTTGCCACATGTGTGCTATTTGCCATCATGATCAAGACGCAGGTCCAACTGCCCGACGAGCTGTATCATCAAGCCAAAGCCATCGCCGAACAAAGGGAGTGGTCCTTGGCCGAAGTAATTCGTCGCGGGATCGAATACATGACCATCCTTTATCCAGTGCGAACCTCTACGACGCCATGGCAGCTTCCCCGCCTGGAAAGCGACCAGTTTGTTGGTCATTTCGATGAGTTGAACTTCCGGGAACTGGTTGCTGAAGAGGAGGTAAGAGGCCTGTGACCGTTGGCATCGATACCAATATTCTGCTGTACAGCCTGAACCCGGGTTCCCGGTGGCATCAGGCCGCAGTGGACTTTTTGCGCCACCATTTCGGGGATCCATCGATCCGCGTGGCCCTGACCGACTACGTGCTGCTGGAACTCTATGTCCTGCTGCGAAATCCCACGGTGATGGCTCAACCGCTGTCGGCCAGGCGTGCGCGTGACATAGCGACGGCCTACTTCCGCATCCCCAACGTCATGCGGCTTGAACATGCTGCAGTTATGGATCGAGTCTGGGCGATGGCAGAAGCGGAGGACTTTCCGCGGAGGAAAGTCTTCGATGCCCGGCTCGGGCTCACACTGCTGCACGGGGGAGTGACGCACTTCGCCACTGCCAACGAATCTGATTTCAAGGATATCGGCTTTCAGAGGGTGTGGAATCCCCTCATCGCATGATCCCGAACCATTTCCTCACCGTCTCTTCCGTGGTCAGTTTCCGGTAGCGGCGGAAGATCATGGAGAAGGAACAGCCATCGAGCACCGGGCCCGGCTGTACACGAGCGATGCGGACTTTTCCCGGTTTCCGGGCCTCGAAGGGGAAAACCCGCTGGCGAGCATCGCCAGAATGGCATCGCTCGCCGCAACACCCACGGGCATGCATGGACAAGCAGGCGCCGTGCAGCTGCTGGTGGCCGATGATTTCATCCCCGCAGCCGGAAGCCGCCCCGCGAAAGCACATTGCAGAAACACCCACCTATCCTCCCTCATCCCAACGGGATGCCAGATCATAGCCGTGGGTGGCCGTCCCCCATCTCCGGCCGCAGGCCCACTCAAGGACGGACACCCACGGATACCGTAGAGAAAAGGATGCACCCTGGAAAGGGTGCCAGAAACAAGCCCCACCGCCTGAAGCGAACCGCATTGGGAGAATCCAAGGTCAAAAGGCGCTGAGTCAGGATACTGTCTCACCTTATGGCAAAAAGCATCATCTCGATCCCCAGTGAGAGCTGCAGCACCCCGAAAACCGACCCGAGCACCCGCAGACCCCCACGATTTCATGATGAAGTGACCGCCGAAAATCGCGAGGCCCAGCGCCACCATCGCGATCAACACCGCCTTGCGTGCGATCGCCGCGCGTCCGGCCTCCGGCATCGAGGCCGTCAGCGCCCCGAAGGTCGGCACCGCCTTCAGTGGTCCGGTCATCATGAAGAGCAGCACGAAGATCTGCTTCAGGGGAAGTTCGAGGGTATCCATAGGCATCACTTCAGAAGTTGATGAACAGCGAGGCCTGCACCGTTCCCCAGGGGTCGAGCGCACCACCCGCCTTTTGCTCAAGGGCGTCACCCGGAAACCCCACCCCCGCCACCCCGAGGAAAAACAGATTCCGCGACATCGCCCAGCGCACGCCGAGGTCGACCTCGTGTCCGTAATCGTCGCTGCCCGACCCCTCGTCAGCCAGCAGCCGGAAATAATCGAGGGTGAATGAAAGCCGGTCGGTGGGGGCCACATTCAGCCGGACCCGGTGGCTGTTGAGGTTGGTGTTGGTCACCGCTTTTTTCATACTGACCCCCTGCAGCCAGGTGTCCAGCCCGCTCGACAGTGGCGCGTCAAACCGCTCGTACCTCGCCGTGTCCGGATCGTCGCCGCCGAAGCTCGCATACCGGTAGCTGAGATTCGGTTTCCACGGCAGGCCGGCAAAGGTGTATCCGGTGCGCACGTAAAAAGCACGCGCCTGCCAGTCCGCCTCCCGGTGCGTCTGCCACGCATGCTCGCCGAAAAGCTCCCACCCCCGGATCCCGAAAAGCGCCGACGACCCCAGCCGCGGCGCCACCGTCTGCAACCCGTCCCGCGGCACCGGCTCTCCCCCCGTGCCCGAAAATACCGTGTTCGATTCGGGCGATTCATAGTAGACCACCGACGCCTCCACCCCCGCCCGCCCCGCATACGCCAGATTCACCCCGGCATAGGTGGTGTTGCTGTCCACGAAGTCGATCTCGGCCGGATCCACAAAAAACCCCTCCAGCCGCACATCCCGCCACCGCACCCGGCCCAGGACCGTCCTTTCAAACGCTGTCCGCGGATTGAGATACAACCCGGCATAGGGACCGGCATTGGCTGCCCCCGAAACCCGGGCAAACAGAAAACCGTCATTCAACTGCCAGTCCTGCCGCCCCGCCGACAGGCTCGCACTCCAGTCAGAGCCCGGCACCCCCGCTACCACCCCGGCATACAGATCCTCCAGCCGTGTCATCTCCCGCGGGTCCGACCGAAACAGATCCTCACCCGCCGAAAAAGAGGTCAGAAACGTGCCCGCCCCAAAGGCCCAGACCGGCGTTGTTCCCAACCGCCGCACCCCCGCCAGCCCGTACTCCGCACTCGTCTCAAACCACGTCGC
>JALRGF010000215.1 GCA_023253495.1 Verrucomicrobiales bacterium | reverse complement strand
GCGGGGCGTGGGGAGGGGGGGGCGGGCGAGCGGTAGCCATGGGGCAAAACCCGTGGTGGTCAAGCGGCCAGTGTGGGGTCCGGCGGCGCACTTTGCCTTTGACGGGTCGCGGACTCCGGGGCTATACGCCCGGTCACCATGCCATCACGCCGGAAAATCAACATTGCCCTGGTCGGCCTCGGGTTCGGGGCTGAGTTCATTCCCATCTACCAGCGCCACCCGCATGCCCGGGTGCACGCGATCTGCCAGCGGTCGCGGAAGAAACTGGATGCCATCGGTGACGCTTTCGGGGTGGAGCGCCGCTATGACGATTACAAGGCGCTGCTGATGGATCCGGAGATTGATGCGGTGCACATCAATACCGGGATTCCGGACCATGCGTGGATGAGCCTGGCCGCGCTCAAGGCCGGCAAACATGTCGCCTGCACCGTGCCGATGGCCACCAGCATCGAGGACTGCAAAAAAATCGTCGACGCCGTCAAGAAGTCAAAGCTCCGCTACATGATGATGGAGACGGTGGTCTATGCGCGTGAATATCTTTATCTCAAGGAGCTGCATGAGAAAGGGCGGCTCGGGAAACTGCAGTTCCTGCAGGCGAGCCACCAGCAGGACATGGACGGCTGGCCTGACTACTGGCCCGGACTGCCGCCGATGTGGTACGCGACGCACTGTGTGGGGCCGGTGCTCGGTCTGGCCGGCCAGCCGGCGGAATATGTGAGCTGTTTCGGATCGGGCACGATCCGGCCCGAGCTGGCGAAGATCCATGGCTCGCCGTTTGCCGTGGAGACGGCGCACATCAAGATCGCGAATTCCGACCTGACGGCGCGGATCATCCGTTCGCTTTTTGACACGGCGCGGCAATACCGCGAGAGCATTGACGTTTATGGATCCAAGCGCTCGTTCGAGTGGACGCTGATTGAGCATCAGAAGCACGTCCTGCACACGGCGAAGAAGGCGGAGCACGAGATTCCCGAGCTGGTGGAAGTGCCGGACTATGCCAAGCGCCTGCCCAAGGGGATCCGGGACTTCACCACCAAGGGGGTGTATGACATGGAGGGCACGACCCACCTGAGCTTCACGCAGGGGGCCGGCCACGGCGGCAGCCACCCGCATCTCGCCCACGAATTCATTTCCGCGCTGGTGGAGGAGCGCGAGCCGTTCCCCAATGCCGTGCAGTCGGCCAACTGGACCGCCACCGGCCTTTGCGCCCACCAGTCCGCCCTCAAGGGAGGGGCGATTGTCAAGCTGCCGCCGTGGTCGCTTGGCTAGGAGCCGTCGGGCATGATATTCCGCAGGGCCCGGCACGGGGCCTGCTTTGCTCCATTGCCGGGTTGAACGCCCGGGCGCTTTCGGCTGTCCCAATCGGGAGCCCGGCGACGGTGAGGCGGCGGCGCTGACACCCCACCCTGTACGTAATCATGAAATCCACTCTTCATCTCGCGTCCTTTCTGGCGGGCGGAATCGCCCTGACGGCAACGACCGGTCGTGCCGGGCTGCCGGAGTGGCAGGCCCAGGTGACGACCGGGACGGCGGCGGCTTCGACGTACGTCAAAGATGTGGATGGTCCGGCGGCTTCCGGGCTGTTTCCGGTGAGCTGGGATGTGGGCGCGCTGAGCGGTGACCGGTCGTTTGAATTTATTGTCTTTGCGGGTGATGCCGGCGCGTCATCGGCGTTGATGGGTTTCAGCGGGGTGCAGGGGTTGAAGTTCGAGCAGTGGAACAACACGGGAACACTCGGGCTGACCGATTTCGGGGTGGCGGACCATGTGACCGCGGAGCCCAGCCCGTTGCATGTCGAGACCCATCTGGTGTACGCCTATGACGGGGCCGACACGCATCTGTACGTGAATGGCGCGCTCCGGCACACGTTCGCCGGGGTGGCGCTGGAGGCGGCCGGTTCGCAATGGCTGGGGGCGGTCTCGGATGCGGCTGGCGCCTCCTTCTTTGACCCTCTGGACGGGCGGATCCTGGGGTTTGCGAGTTACGATGCGGCCCTGCCTCCGGCTGAGGTGGCTGCTCATCATGGGGCGTTTGCGGCCGGGGTGCCGTCGTTCTCGCTGCCCGCCTGGCAGGCGGCGGTGGCTGCGGAAACCGTGCCGGCGGCCACCGTGTTCACGCCGGTTTCCGGGCTGGCGCCGGCGGTGGTTGATGTCGGGGAGCTGGCGGGAGCGCCAGCCACTTTTGAATTTGTCGTGCATGCGAGCGAAGGGGGAGCCTCCAGCGCGCTGGCCGGTCGTGGTGGGGCCGGGGGCCAGGGGCTGAAGTTCGAGCAGTGGAACAACACGCGATTTCTCGGGATGACGAATTTCGGGGTGGTCGATCTGACCTCGGATGTGGAATCCCCTTTTGACGCGCTGGTGCACGTGGCGTTTGTCAGTGACGGGGTGAGCACCGAGCTGTATGTGGACGGGCAGTGGCGCTCGGTATTTGACGGTGCGCCGATCACCCTTGGCGGCGAGATCGGCCTCGGGGCGGCGGCCACCATCACCGTGGTTCCCGATGGCACCACCTACCGGGATCCTCTGGATGGGGCGGTGCTGCGTTTCGCCAGCTATGACACGATGCTGAGTGAATCGGAGATCCAGGCGCATCAGGCGGCGTTTGCCGCGGACGGCGGTGCCGGCTCGTTCAGCGCCTGGCAGGCGGCGGTGGCGGCGGGTACCGCGGCGGTGGCGACCCGCCACGAACCGGCGGCGGCGGCCGATCAGGTGACGCTGGACGTGGGGGCACTCACCGGGGACCGGACGTTTGAGTTTATTGTCAATGCCGGGGACGGCGGGCCGAGCGGATCGGTTTTTGGCGACGCGGTGCAGAGTCTGCGGTTCGAGCAATGGAACGACACCGGCACGATGGGCCTGACCGTCTACGGGGTGGCGGATCATGTGTCGCCGGTGGCGCCGCCGCTGCTCACCGACACCCACATTGTGTTCACATCCGATGGCACGGACACGCTGCTCTATGTCGACGGCGTGCTGCAGCACACGTTTGCCGGCGTGCCGCTGACCGGTGGCGGCATCCAGGGGTTGGCGGCTTCGGCGGCCACTACTGTCGGGGGCCGGACCGTGGGATATTTCGACCGCATGGACGGTCATGTGCTGGGTTTTGCGGCATATGCGGCGGCGTTGCCGGCGGCGGAAGTCGCCCGTCATGCCGAGGCCCTGCGTTCGGGTGGCGGCCCGCCCGCCGCGCCGCTGCGGATCACCGATGTGCGCCGTGATCCGGCCACCGGGCAGCTCAGTCTGACATGGACGTCGACGCCCGGTCAATCGTACGACATTGTCCGGTCGGGCGATCTGGTGGCTTTCGATCAGGTGGCGGCGGCGGCCATTGCCGCCGGTGCCGGGGCCACCACCACGCATGTCCTGCCGGCACCGGAGCCTTCGGTTACCCGGGTTTTTTACCGGGTCCGCCAGCGCTGACCCGGGGGAAGGAGGTGGTGGACCGCGGGAGCCGGGCCGGATTGGCGGTGAGAGCCGGGATCCGGATCAGGCGAGGATTTCGCGGACGACGCGGCAGGGATCGACGCCGGTGAGGCGGGCGTCGAGGCCTTGGAATTTGACGGAGAACCGCTGGTGGTCGAGGCCGCAGAGGTGGAGCAGGGTGGCGTGGAGGTCGTGCATGGTGACGACGTCGATGACGCTGCGGTAGCCGAGGTCGTCGGTGGCGCCGTGGGTCAGGCCGCCGCGGATGCCGCCGCCGGCAAGCCAGATGCTGAAGGAATTGATATGGTGGTCGCGGCCGGTGCCCTGGCCCATCGGGGTGCGGCCGAATTCGCCGCCCCAGAGGACGAGGGTGTCATCGAGCAGGCCCCGTTGTTTGAGGTCCTTGATGAGGGCGGCAGCGGGTTGGTCGGTCTCGCGACACAGCTTCGGCAAGGCGCCTGGCAGTCCGCCGTGATGGTCCCAGTCCTGGTGGTAGA
>JALRGF010000207.1 GCA_023253495.1 Verrucomicrobiales bacterium | reverse complement strand
CATCGGCCATTTCATCGCGCGGAAAGATGGCGAGCAGTAGAATTTTTGCTTCGGGGATTTTCGACCGCAGAGTGGAAACGATGGCTTTGACGCCATCGGCGGTTTGTTGTGGATTCGATGAATTATGCCCCACATTGTTGGTGCCGATCATGATGACGATGACCTTGGGCGAGAGGCCGACGAGTTCCCCGTTGTTCAGGCGCCACAGGACGTGTTCGGTGCGGTCCCCGCTGAATCCGAAGTTGGCCGCCTTGAGGCGGGCGAAATGTTTTTCCCATGCCGGCTGGCCTTCCCACCCCTGGGTGATCGAGTCGCCCAGGAACGCGAGGTCGATGCCGCCTGCCTTGGTGGTCTCGACGCATCGGGCGTGCCGTTCGACCCACCATCCTTCGCCGTCGCGGGGCACGGGGGTGGTGGCGACGTGGGCGGGCGGCTCGGCGAGTGCGGTGGCCGAAAGAAGCAGGCTGGCGGCGAAGGGGATCAATGATTTCATGGAACAGTGGTGGATGCAGGCGGAGGCTCAAGGAGTAAGGAACGGCCGGCGTCTGTCAATGACCGTGCGGCGGGGCGCGGGCGGATCTGGTGGCGGGTGCGGGGGCCGGCCAGACGGCCCCGGACCGTTTTTTTTGCCGTGTTCCCGCGGGCGGGCAGGAATTTCCTTTTCCTGCGGCGCGGGCGGCGGTATGTCCGCAGAGTGAGGTCATTTGTCGCAACCGTGGTGATGCTGTCCCGGTCCATTCTCGGGGACACGCGGGTGCGGCGGCAGTGGATGTTTCTGGGCACGCTGATGGTGCTGGGCTTTGTGTTCGGCGGGTATTTTCTGGCCTCGGGTTTTCTGCGCGCCCACCCGTTAGTCTTCGCGTTGTACATTCTGGCCTCGCTGGTCGGGGTGGTGTTTCTGGTGTTGTTTGCGCTGTACGACATGCTGGTGATCCGGAGGGAATTCCAGGAAGCCCGCCGCGCCGCCCACGAGGAGATGATGCGGGATGTCCGGCGGGATCGGGAGGAAGGCGGGGGGGAGTGAGCAACGACCAGTGATCACGGAGCATTTGGGCGGTGACAAACGGCCGATGACGATGGACACGTAGCGGCATGAAAGCCCTCACGCTCACAGCCTACAATGAATTTGAATTCGGAGACGTGCCGCGCCCGGTGCCGGGGCCGGACGAGGTGGTGGTGCGGGTGCGGGCGTGCGGGATTTGCGGCAGTGATGTGCACGGCTATGACGGCACCTCGGGGCGCCGGATTCCGCCGATCATCATGGGGCATGAGGCGAGCGGGGAAATTGCCGAGGTGGGGGCGGCGGTGACGACGTGGCGGGTCGGCGAGCGGGTGACCTTTGATTCGACCGTTTACTGCGGGAGCTGCGACTACTGCCGCGACGGCCAGGTCAACCTGTGTTCGAACCGCCGCGTCCTCGGGGTATCGTGCGGCGACTACCGCCAGCACGGGGCTTTTGCGGAGTATGTCACGGTGCCGGCGCGGATTCTTTTTGCGCTGCCCGACCATCTGACCTTTGAGCAGGCGGCCTTTGCCGAGCCGCTGTCGATCGCGCTGCATGCCGTTGAGCGCGTGCGCCCGCAGCCGGGCGAGACGGCGCTGGTGATCGGGGCCGGGGTGATCGGGCTGCTGGTGTTGCAGGTGTTGAAGATGAAGGGATGCGGTCGGGTTTTCGTTTCGGATCTGAACGAAGCGCGGCTGGCCATCGCCCGGTCGACCGGGGCCGATGAGGTGCTGGTGCCGGGCGCCGTGGATGTGGTGGCCGAGGTGAAGCGGCGCACCGGCGGCGAAGGATGCGACCTGAGCATGGAGTGTGTCGGTTTCGGCCCGGCGGTGCGCACGGCCATTGACGCCGTGCGCAAGGGCGGGCGGGTCGGCCTGGTCGGGAACCTTGCGGCCACCTGCGACCTGCCGCTGCAGCAGGTGGTGACCCGCGAGATCAGCCTGTACGGGTCCTGCGCGTCGTCGGGCGAATACCAGGCGGCGGTCGACGCCCTGGCCGCCGGCCGGATTCAGACGGCGGCGCTGCTCAGTGCGGTGGCTCCGCTGGACGAGGGGGCGGTGTGGTTCGATCGCCTGCACAGCGGCCGTGAGCCGTTGATCAAGGTCATTCTGCAGCCGTGACCGGGACGAGGAGCTCGATGTCCTTGAAGGCTACCTCCATGTCCTGACTGCCGTGGAGCTGCAGTCCGAGGTGGCCCTCGGCGCGTGTTTGCGCCGGATCGTGGAAATCCACGGTGCGGCGGCCGTTGACGTGGACGACGAGGCGGGTGCCGTGGGCGCTGACCCACATGTCGTTCCACTGGCCCGCCCGGTTCACTTTTTCCGCGGCCATCCACGCCTTGTCCGGCTGGGCCACCCAACCGCGGCCGCCGGTTTCGTAGAGCCCGCCAGTGTCGCCGGTGTCGCACACCTCCGCCTGAAACCCGTGCACGGTGACCGGGTCGTCGACGCGCTGGGCGCGGAAATACAGTCCGCTGTTGCCCCGGGTCACCTTGAACTTGAGCCGCAGGGTGAAATCACCATAAACGGCGTCGCTCAGCAGCAGCCCGTGGCGCGGATCGCTGGCCGGGCTGGTGCCGCGGATTTCGCCGTCTTTCACTTCCCACTGGCCGCCGGGGGTGGCGGTCCAGCCGGCCAGCGATGAGCCGTCGAAGAGCGGGCGCCATTCGTGGCGGCCGAGGTCGTGCAGCAGGATATTCTTCCACTGCACCCGGGTGCCGATCTTGTCGGTGTCGTTGCCCACGCCGTGGACCTGGAAGGCGATGAAGCCGGCGGTTTCCCCGGCGTCGCGCAGGTCGGCGGCCGGCACACCATTGAGCCAGGTGCGGATCGAGTCGCCCACGGCGCGGACGCGCACCGAGTTCCATTCGTTCTGGCGGAATGCCTGGCGGGCGTCGGGATTGCCGGCCAGATTCTGCAGCCACCCGCGGCGGCCTTCCTCGTAGATGCCGGCGGTCCAGGCGCGCGGGCTGGGGTCGATCTCAACCTGATACCCGTGAACCTGGCCGTTTTTGTAATTGGTCCGGCTGTGCGAGCGGATCTGCACGCCGCTGTTGAGCTTCGGGTCGACCTTGAAATCGTAGGAAAGCTCAAAATCGCCGTATTCCTTTGCGGTGGCGAGAAAGCTGTTTGGTTCGGCGGCCACCGAGGTGCCGGTGATGATGCCGTCCTTGACCTCGTAGTGCGCCTTGCCGCCGAGCTGCCGGAAGCCGGCGGTGCCGTCCGGGTGGGTCAGCAGCGGACGCCCGGTCCCGGCCGGTGTTTCCGCCCGCACCCCGCCCAGCGCGGCCACCGTGGCCAGCAGGCCCACGCTGAACCGCAGGGTGCCAATGGATCGATACGTCATGGTGATCATGTCGGGGAGTGTCGGAGCCGTGCCGCGGCTGCCAAGTCAAAAATCCGCGGGTGGGCCGGCGGCTCGGCCGCGGGGAATCGGGGGTGGTTTTGGGATTTTGCACAACTTATTCACAATCGATCCACCGGTCCGCCGCCGCGCCCCTGCCGCCGCCACGCGCCCGCCGTGCGGTGCGGGACGGGAGCGGTCCGGCCGCCGACGAACGGAAAAATCCCCTGGGTCGAAATCGCCACAAACCCTTACGCAGCAAGGCGGGTCCGGGGGAAACAGACGTGGAACGGCGTGTGGAACCGATGGTTTCCGGGGGGCGCTGAGGTTTGTCATTGATTTTTTTAAAGCATTAACAACTAAAGAGTTACAAATCCAAAGAACCGTTCATGAAGCCCTCCTGATGATCAACATATCCTGAAAAAAAATGTTCCATGACATCCGCCGGGTCCGGACTTTCCGGGGGCGAAGTGGCATCGGGGATGCGCGGGGGTGGCGGACTGCTGGGGATGATGGTGAACAACGTTTCGTGGAATCCGGCTGTGGTGGATTGGGGGCGGCCGGCGGGTCGGCCGGCGGTGGCGGCGGTGGCGGCGGGTATTTGTTCACACCGGTTGTTCACCGGCGGGCGGGAACTGGGGTGCGGCTCCAGCGGGGGGCTGGCGGAACGGGCGTTCCACGCGGCGGTGCCGGGTGACGTGACGGGGCGGGCGGGTGGCCCGGAAGGACGGGAAGCTGGAGTTTCCCGGTGAAAAATCTCCGGTGTCGTGTGCTGAATGGCACCTTCCTTGCGATTCCTTTGATTTATCGTCCGAGTTCAAGAAGATCCGGTTCGGCGAGGAGGCGGTGGGCAGCGTGGGGGTCGGGTTCAAGCCGGTGTCGAAGCCGGGCACGGAGCGGCTGGTGCGTTCGGCCATCGAGTATGCGATCGCCCAGAACCGGAAGTCGGTCACCCTCGTGCACAAGGGCAATATCATGAAGTACACCGAAGGCGCGTTCCGCGACTGGGGGTACGAGCTGGCCAAGGCGGAATTCGGCGCGGTCGAGATTGACGGCGGCCCGTGGTGCCGACTGCCCAACGGGATAAATGATGTTCCGCTACCTCCGCTGGGGAGAGGCCGCTGACCTGATCATCAAAGGCCTCAACGGAGCCATCGCCTCCAAGCGGGTGACGTATGACTTCGCCCGGCTGATGGACGGGGGCACCGAGATCAAGTGCTCGGAATTCGGCGACACCATCATCGCTCACATGTGAGCGGGACGGGACACGCCGCCGCCTTTCCATATGGCGGGCGGCGGGCGGCGGGCGGCGGGAGGCGCTGCGTTGGCCGTGCGCTGCGTGCCCGGTCGGCTTGCGGCTATCTCAGTTTGCCGGGCGGAGCGCTCCGCGTCACGGCCGCCAGGACGGCGGCCGGTCGTCGCAGGTTTCCGCAATGATCCGGGGGATGGCAAGGCGTTCGGTGGCCGGCAGGTGACTTCCGGGCGGGGCCGGGGACTCGGGGTCCAGCGCTTCATCCAGCCCGCGCCAGACCCGGTCTTTGACCGACGCC
>JALRGF010000130.1 GCA_023253495.1 Verrucomicrobiales bacterium | reverse complement strand
CGGATTCCGGAATGCGCATGGCCGCAAAGAACTTGGCGTGATTGAGTTTTTCGCTGTAGGCAACCGGATTGATCAGATCCGGAAAGCGGTCCCCGGAAGCCCTGTACACGGCAAGCGCATGGGCGATGGCCCCGATCAATGATTCTCTGTCGAAGTGATCGATTCCACGCAGGTGTCCCTCCGGAGGCGGGTTTTGGAAAGGGCCGCCGGGGGAGCAGGCGGCATGTTCCACTATTTCCCGGGCTCGACGCCGGGCGTACAAGCGAAAAAACTGAATTTTCGCGAAGCGGACGATACGGGATATCATGGAGGTGTCGGAGAGTGCCGGAGGTTGTTCCGGTGGCCGCGACGATGCGGGCATGGGGGGAGGTGATGCGTCCCGCTTCCGCTCGCCGGCCGGGCCGGGTTCGTGAGCCGGCTGATTCCCTCAGGCGCGGGGTGCCCCGCCGTCGCAATCGGGGGGGCAGGGGGGAGTTGAAGAGCGGGTGGCGACATGAATTGTGATTTATTTCCCGGGTGATTCTTTGCCAAGCCAGACTTCCGGATATTCGCGATGCCCGTGCGTGCGCGTGGTGTGGTCGGGGAGGGGGTGGATTTCGTGTGCGACTGCTTACGCTGCCGCGTGACACCGGGCGGCGGGTCTGGCCGTCTGGCCGTCTCGCCACAGGGCGCGCCGAGTCTTCTTGCTACGGAGCTCGGAAGGAGCATAGTGGATACCCAATCGGGCCTGTAGCTCAGCGGTGAGAGCAGGGGACTCATAATCCCTTGGTCGTGGGTTCGAACCCCACCGGGCCCACTGCCTGCAACGGGAGAGCGCTGCCGCGGTGTCGGATCCGCCCGGCGGCGGATCGGGTCGGCGGCGGATCGGATCGGGTCGGGGGGGGAGGGGCCTTGATCGGTGGGCGGGAAAGCCGCAATCGTCCAGAATGCACTTGTCAGCGGCCGCTGACGGGCCTTACTGCTGCTGAGGGCGAGCCTGACCCGGGCTTTGTCCGACCCGAACCCCCTGAGCCCCATGACATATTCCCTGTTGCGCCGCGGTGTGACCCTGTTGAGCCTCGGTCTCTGGTGTTTTCTGTCCGTTCCGGCCGGCCGCGCGGACGAGATCGCCAATTCGATCAGCGAGTTTTCGCAGACCCAGGGAAACGAAGGGTGGTACCACGGGTATCGCGATTACACGGCCGATGGCAACGGCGAGAACTACAATGCCGGGACCGACTTCATTGCCTTTCCGGATGCGACGTGGAACGGGACCGGATTTGACCTCAACCCGAATGCCTCGGGCCCTTGGACCGAATTGTATGCGGAGTCGAGCCACCCGAACGGCCCGAACAGCGCGCCGGGCCGCGAGCAATGGGTGATCCGCCGCTGGCAGGCGGACGAAATCACCGCGGTCACACCGCTGGCCGTCAGCTACAGCCTGCGCAAAACGAACGTCGCCTGCGGGCCGGGAGCAGGCACGACCGCTTCGCTCCACCAGAACGGGGTGCGCGTCGATTTCGGGGTGGTGGCGGGCGACGACAACGTGGGCATTACCCGGACGTATTATCTGAATGTGCTGCCGGGCGACAAAATTGATCTGGCGCTGACGCCGGTGAACGAAGCGGGTGACCGCGCCGACGGCTGTGACGGCTCCGCCTTTTCCATGGTCATTGACACGACCATTCCGCCGGATGCCACCCAGCCGGACGGCAGCGCCTTTGTCCCGGCGAGCACGGCCGACACCGATGCTGACGGCCTGCCGGATTTCTGGGAAGTGACATTTTTCCCGGGTGACCTGACCCAGCTCAGTGCGACCGGCGACAAGGACGGTGATGGATTGAATGATCCCGGGGAGTACGCGCGCCTGAGCAGTCCGGTCGATCCGGACACCGACGACGACGGGCTGGGCGATCTGGTCGAAACCAAGACCGGCATCTACGTGAGCCCGGCCAATACCGGGACTTCACCGGTTTCGCCTGACACGGACGGCGATGGGCTGGGGGACGCGGCCGAGGTCAACGGCGTGCCTCCGACCAACCCGAATCTCGCTGACACCGATGGCGATACCTTTTCCGATCCGGTGGAGAAGTCCTTCGGCAGCGACCCGACGCTGGCCACCGACACGCCGCTGAGCTTGGTGGTGGCCAATTCCGTGGCCGACTTCTCCGGCGTGCAGGGACAGAACGGGTGGTCGTACGGCTACCGCGATTTCACCGCCACCGGGCGCACGATGAATTACAATGCGGCCACCGCCTTCATTCCGTTTGCCGGCGGCGCCAACGAAGGCACGCCGTACGAGGGCGGCCTCGAGGGGACGCAGCACTGGGATGGCGCCAAATGGGATCTCGCGGTGCCGGCCGACCCGTGGACCGAAGTCGGACCGGAAAGCCTGCACCCGAATGGCACCAATGGCATCGCCGAACACTGGGTAATCCGCCGCTGGCAGGCGACGGAGCTGACCGGCCCCACGCCGGTCGCCCTGACCTGGCACATGCGCAAAGGCAACCCGAACGACAACGGCGTGACCGGCATCCTCTTCGTCAACGGCCGGCAGGTCGACTACCGGACGATTGCCGGCAACGACGCGGCCGGGGTGAGCCGCAAGGTGTTCACCGTACTTCGGCCGACGGATGTCGTCGACCTCGCGCTCACCCCCACCGGCACCAGCCAGGGGTTTGACTACAGCGACGGGTCGTTCAACTGGCTGCGGGTCGATACGCGCATTCCGGCCGGCGCCACCCAGCCGGATGGCGTGCCGTTTTTCCCGCCGGGATCGGCGGATACCGATGGCGACGGGCTGGCGGACGCGTGGGAGCAGTACTACAAGCCGGGCGCGCTCACCGGCCTCGGTGGCGGGGCGGAGGACGCCGATGGTGACGGCCTGACCAACCTCCGCGAGCAGGAGCTGGGCACCAATCCGATGCACGCGGACACCGATGGCGATGGGCTCGCCGATGCCGTGGAAACCATGACCGGGGTGGTCGCCGGTGCAGGCGACACGGGCTCGAACCCGCGCCGCGCCGACTCCGACGAGGACGGCCTGTCCGATCGTGCCGAGGCGCTCGGCCCGCAGTTTTTCACCAATCCGATGCTTGCCGACACCGATGGCGACCTCTTCAACGACCGCACGGAAATGATGGCGCCGTCGGATCCGACGCTGGCCGCCAGCACGCCGAACACGCCGCTGCTCGCCAATTCGCTTGGCGATTTCTCCGGCACCCAGGAAACAAACAACTGGCAATACGGATGGCGCGACCTGACCGCGGACGGCGGCGCGCCCGACTACGACCCGGAAGCATCGTTCATTGCCTTTGCCGGTGGCGACGGCCTGGGCGACTGGAACGGGGCGGACCAGCAGTGGGACGGCGGCAGCTGGCGGTTGAGCGCGGCATCACCGTGGACCGCGATCTACAACAATTCGACCCACCCGAACAATGGGGGTCCCGGCGAGCATTGGTCGCTGCGCCGCTGGATCTCCGAAACCACCGAGCCGACCGCGCTCGCCCTCCGCTGGTACACCGCCAAGGGAAATACCGCCTGCGGCGACGGCGTCACCGGCGCCTTGTACCTCAATGGCCGACGGCTCGACGAAGTGACCATCGCGTTCAACGACGGCACCGGCGTCGTCCGCGTGTTCTACGCGATGGTCGGACCGGGCGATGTGGTCGATCTGGTTGTCCAGCCCGATGGCATCGGCGGTAAAAGCGACGGCTGCGACGGCACCATCTCGTGGCTGCGCATTGACGACCAGGTGCCGACGGGGGCCCGCCAACCGGATGGATCCCCGTTCATGGTCGAGGCGCCGTCCTTTGCCATCACCACGGTGACCCGCGACCCGGCGAGCGGCAGCGTGTCGCTGAGCTGGCCGTCGTCGCCCGGCGAAACGTTCGATGTGTATGCCAGCGGCTCTCTGGCCTCCGGTCAGTGGTCGCGGATCAGCCCGGCGGCGGGCGTGCCGGCCGACGGGGCGACCACGCGTTTCACCGACGCCGCACCCACCCCGAACCCGGCCACCAAAGCTCTGTTCTACCGCGTCACCCGGCGCTGAATCGGGCATTCGTGACGGAAAACACGGAGCCCCGAAACCCAGGCGTTCGTGAACCGCCGATTCCCGCCGCCGTCACTTGCCTTCGGCCTGCTGCTGCTGGCCGCGGGCGGGGCGGGCGGGGCGGTGGACGCGGCCGCGACCGCCCCTGCCGCCACGACTGCCGGCCCCGCCACCGCCGCCCCGGTGGTCCCAGGATCAGGGGAGGCCGTCGCCCGGGACCAGCCGGCCGTCGACGGCTGGGACACCGAGGTGCGCGCCGAGGCGGTCGGAGCGCAGCTGGCCATCCTGAAAAAACACCTGGTGGCGCGCGACCTGACCGCGGAGGCGCTCGAACCGCTGGCGGTCGAGGCGGTCGACGGCAGCGTGCTCGAGCCGTCCGCACTCCGGACGGATCACGACGATGGGGTGTTGAAGGTGGCGCGCGGCGACTGCCGGGACGCGCGCCCTCCGGGCCGTGCTGCCCTCGCCGCCGCCCTCTCCGCCCTCTGTGCCGGTAGTGGCGGGTTCGCCGCGCTGAAGGTGGTCGCCATTGAGGCCGCGGCCGACGGCTGCACGACCACGCTTGATTTCGAATGGCACGCGCCCACGCCCGAGGGCGGAAGGCGCCAGGTCAACGCAACCTGGTCGGCGACGTGGGTCGGCCGGGACGCGCCGCGTCTGCGCTCGTTGCGGGTCGACGACTTTGAGGAATGCCGCTCAGCGCGTTTCCCGTTGTTTCCCGAAGTGACTCCGGCCGTCCTCGGCGGGCAGGCGGCGTGGACCGACCACCTGCGCTACGGCATCGACCACTGGGCGGCGCGCGTCGAAAGCGATCTCGGTCTGGAAATCACAGCGTGGAATGGCGTGACGCTCGGCGACGCCAATGGCGATGGCTGGGACGACGTGTACCTGCCGCAGACCGGCGGCCTGCCGAACCGCCTGTTCGTGCGCCAGCCGGATGGCACGCTGCGGGATGAATCCGCCGCCTCCGGCACCGACTGGCTCGACCCGTCGCACGCCGCTTTGTTTGTCGACCTCGACAACGACGGCGACCAGGACCTGGTCATCAGCATGGGGGATGGTGTGCTCTTTCAGGAGAACGACGGGACCGGGAAATTCACCGTGCGCTTCGCCCGGCTCACGCCCGCCGGCCACCCGTATGGTCTGGCGGCCGCCGACTACGACGACGACGGCGACCTCGACATCTATGTCGCCTGCTACCACCCGCGCCTCGGGGTGACGAAAAATTTCGTTTTCGCCCGCCCGGTCCCGTATCACGAGGCGGCCAATGGCGCGCCGAACCTGCTGCTTGCCAACGACGGCGGCTGGCGGTTCACCGACCGCACGAGGGCGCTCGGGCTCGATGTCCACAACTCCCGCTACAGCTATGCGCCGGCCTGGCAGGATTTTGATGACGACGGCGACCTCGACCTCTATGTGGCCAACGACTTCGGGTCGAACACCCTGTACCGCCAGGACCGTTCGCCGGACGGACTGAT
>JALRGF010000114.1 GCA_023253495.1 Verrucomicrobiales bacterium | reverse complement strand
CGCGCGTCGGAAGATCGGAGCCAAAATCCGGCGTTTTTTCGGCGGTCATTCCGAGTTCCAAACTGTCGTCATCCACCCGCTTCGCAATGCAATGGCACGCCACCCCGTTGAAAGGATGCGAGTTGCCGTCGTGCAAATAGTGCTTCTGAGTGAAGTGAATTGTATCCTCCACGATTCCCGCGTCCAGTATGTCCATTCGCCATGTATCGTTTTGCGGCGCAGAAACGACAACGTGGTTTCCATTGATTCCGATAATGAGCACGACGTCACCGTCGATCCCCCAGTGTCCAACCATCCGCCGGGTCTCTTCAGTCGCGGTAACCGATGATGTGCTGCCCGCCTTCGGCAAGGCCAGATCCTGTTTTGGAAATTCCGGTGCCAGCAGGCGCTCCAGTATTTCGACTTCGTAGCTTTTGAAAGAATGCGGCATCTATCAAACGTCAGACCTTCTTTGGGCGGGACGCCATACTACCTCACCTCTTCACCGGGTACGCATTGTCCTGTTATCAGGTGCCGCGCTTCCACAGATCCCTAAACTTCTGAAGAATCGTCCAGGACAGGCAGGGGCGGGCGTCGGATTGAGTTTGCAGAAAATGATGCGCTTTGCCCAGGCCTTTGCGCCTCTCGCGCTCAAGATCAATGAGAAAGCAGGTGTCGAACAGAAGACTCTACATGCCCACGGGGAGTCAGGAGCCTGGTCAGCCTGCTGGGCGTGCTCGAGCCCCCTCGAGCACAGCCTCATCCGCGGCAGGCATATCGGGGAGTACCGACAGCAGCCGGGCCCAGGTCTTCGCTTCCGTCTCCCATCGGGCCCGATGAATGACCTGGGAAAAGGAATCTGTCGGGTGACGGCGCGCCGCCACCAGGCGCTGGTACGCCTTCAGATCAATGGAGATGGTTTTGATGGCTATGCACAGTGCATACATGCGGCCGAGCGCTCTGGCAAGCGCGGCTCAGAATCGCGCTCCGCCCCAAAAACCATTCAAGAAAGTGCTTATACCCTGCGCACGGGCATCGAGCTTGCCGCGCCTGCGGGCAGGCGCGCTCTTCCTGACGGCTCCGCGAAAGGACCACGTGAAGCTGCCTTTGAAACGGCGGCACCGGGTTACCGGACTTCGAGCACGCCGCGCATGATGGCGGCGTGGCCGGGGAAGGTGCAGAGGTACGGGTAGTCGCCGGGTTCGGCGGGGGCGTGGAAGTGGATGGTGGTGGTGGCGGCCGGCTCGACGAGGCGGGTGTGGACGAGGATCTCCGGGGCCGGCGGGACGTAGTGCAGGGAGTAGGCGCGGGGGTCGGCGATGAACTGGTTGGCGAGGGTGAACAGGCGGGCGGTGGAGCCCGGGGTACCGAGCACCCAGTTGTGCGGGATGACGTCCGGGTTGTCGAAGGTGAGGGACAGGCGTTCCCCCGGGGCGGCGGTGAGGACCTGGGGGTCGAACTGCAGGCCGGTGGCGGCCCGAAGGGACACGGGCCGGCCGGGGACTCCCTGTTCCCAGGGGACCGGCTGGAGGCGATCGGTGGTGGTGGTGTCCGGGGCAGGTTCGGGCAGAGGAACTTTGGCGACCGGGCGGTAGGTGTCGAACGCGGTGAATGGCGGTCCGAGATGGTGCAGGGTGAAGAAGAAATCGCGGGTGGCGGCGGGGGCGTGGGGGGCGTGCAGGTGGACGGTGTGGGCCGGCTGGAGCTGCGGGATTTCCACGAAAAGGGTGCGGCCGTCGCCGAGCGGGTGCACGCCGGCGACCTCGAGCCGGTCGTGCCCGGCCACTCCGGGTTCGCGGGCGGAGAATTCGTCGCTGCCGTAGGCGCCGCTGTAGCGGTAGTTCCACGACTGGGCAAGCCAGCCGGCGGATGAGGCGTCGGCCGACCACGGTTCGGAAAACGTGAGCAGCAGTCCGTTGTCGCGCGCCTCGAAGCGAACGGGGATCCCGGTGGGACCACCCGTGTAGCGCAACCGTTGCAGGCATCCGGAATCCGGCCCGTAGGTGATCCATCCGGTCATGCCGGTGACCCAGAGCTGGCCGTCGAGCGGGTGAAACCGTCCGCGGTGGACTCCCGAGGCGAAGTCTCCCGGCAGCGCGGCGACCATGGCCTGAGCGGGGTGGGCGGCATCGCGGGCGACCGCCATGGCCATGGCGGTGCCGAAAGAAAGGTGGAC
>JALRGF010000710.1 GCA_023253495.1 Verrucomicrobiales bacterium | reverse complement strand
TCAAGGACATCGAGGAAATCCCGGCGGACCTCAAGGCGCGCTACCGCACTGCTTTCGCCATCGATTACCATTGGATGATTCAGGCGGCCGCGCGCCGGCAGAAATGGATTGACCAGTCGCAGTCGGTGAACCTTTTCCTGGCCAAGCCGGACATGAAGACGCTCTCGCACATGTATCGCGACGCCTGGCACGCCGGCCTGAAGACGACGTATTATCTCCGTACCCTGCAGGCGTCGAACATCGAAAAGGCGACCACCGAGGTGCAGAAGGAAATCCGCGGCATCACCGGCCAGGCGGCCGCGGGTGAAAGCGGGACGGTTTCCGCTCCGGACGCGGCCGCGCCCCGTCGTGAGTACACCCCGGCTGAAAAAACCGCCTGCTCCATTGAGGCGATGATGAACGGCGGGAGCTGCGAAGCGTGCCAGTGAGCTGAGGGATCGATTGGTGGTGGCGGGCGGCGCGCGCCATCGCTGGCAGATCGTTTGCCGGCGCCCGCACTTTCCGCTGGCGGGTGGCAGGAGTGTTTCTAGCCTGCCTGGCATGTCCCTGAGCACGTCCGAAATCGACACTGCCTTCGCTCCTTTTCGTGAAAAAATGGAGACGGTCGGCCTTTCGGAGGCGGCCGTTCGCGCCTTTGCCGGGGCGTATGCCGCCTTGCGCCGGGGGGCCACCGGTCTGATGGCGGAGACGGAAATCGAGCCGGCCGGCGGCCTGCCCCGGGCGGCGGATCTGGCGCCCTCATCCCACCCTGATCTGCTGGCGCAGACGGTGGTGATCAAGCTCAATGGCGGCCTGGGCACCGGCATGGGGCTGGAAAAGGCCAAGTCGCTCCTCCCGGTGCGGGGCCGGGACACGTTTCTTGACCTCATTGCCCGCCAGGTGCTCCGTCTGCGTGCCCGCACCGGCGGCATGGCGCCCCGTTTCCTGCTGATGAACAGCTTCAGCACGTCGGAGGACACCCGGGCCCATCTGGCCGCCCATCAGCCGGGCCTCGGGGATCCGGCCGGTCTCGAGCTGATGCAGAACCGCGTGCCCAAGGTGCTGGCCTCGGATTTCAGCCCGCTGCACTGGCCGGCGCAGCCTGATCTCGAGTGGTGTCCGCCGGGCCACGGTGACATTTATGCCTGCCTGCTCGGGTCCGGCTGGCTTGACCGGTTGCTGGCCGAGGGCGTGCGCTACGCCTTCGTTTCCAATGCCGACAACCTTGGTGCCACTCTTGACGAGACGCTGCTCGGCTGGTTCGCCTCGTCCGGCCAGGCATTTGCCATGGAGGTCACCCGGCGCACGGCGGCTGACCGCAAGGGGGGGCACCTCGCCCGCCGTCGCAGCGACGGCCGGCTGCTGCTCCGGGAAAGCGCCCAGTGCCCGAAGGACGACGAAGCCGCCTTCCAGGACATCGACCGCCATCAGTTTTTCAATACCAATAACCTCTGGATCCGCCTCGATCGCCTGCGCGACGAACTCCGGCGCCACTACGGGCTCATGCCGCTGCCCATCATCATCAACAAAAAAACCGCCGACCCTCGCGACCCGGCCACGCCCGCCGTCCTTCAGCTCGAAACCGCCATGGGCGCCGCCATCGAATGTTTCCCTGACGCCGGAGCCATCGATGTCCCGCGCACCCGCTTCGCCCCGGTCAAGACGACAGCCGATCTGCTCGCCGTCCGCTCCGACGCCTACCTCCTCACCGACGACCTCCGTCTCGAGCTCGATCCAAGCCGCCACGGCCAGCCGCCCCGCATCGAACTCGATCCGTCCTGCAAACTGGTCGACGGCCTCGATGCCGCCTTTCCCCACGGTTCCCCGTCGCTCCGCGAGTGCCGCAGCCTGACTCTCCGGGGCCGCTTTGTGGTTGACCCTGCAGCCGTCTTTCAAGGTGATGTCACCCTCGTCAACGAGGCGGCGGAAGCCCGTTATCTGCCGGCCGGCGTGTATGCCTGACCGGGGGTTGCTTTGTGGAAAGCCCTTCTTCTCATGAAATATTCGTATTCTTCCGCGGTGGTGCCACCGGTGGCGGTATTGGCCGGCACGGCGGTGTGGCTGCTGGCCGCGCCGGTGGCTCCCGGGCCGGTGCTGCGCTCGTTCGAGCGTCTGGTGCTTTCGGACCAGTTCTGGTGCGAAGGCGCGCACCATGGCGACTTCAACCGCGACGGGGTGCCGGACATTGTGGCCGGGCCGTGGTGGTGGGAGGGGCCGGAGTATCAGGTGAGGCACGAGATGTACGCGCCGCAGGCGACGTTCCCGCTGCCGCTGGGCGAG
>JALRGF010000688.1 GCA_023253495.1 Verrucomicrobiales bacterium | reverse complement strand
TCCATCCAGGCGTTTGAGCCGAAGCTCATCGAGGGTGAGGCCATCCGCATCCACCCGCTCGTCTGCACGGCGTACAATGCCGACTTTGACGGCGACCAGATGGCGGTGCACGTGCCGCTCTCGGTTGAGGCGCAGATGGAAGCCCGCATGCTCATGCTGGCCACCAACAACCTGTTCTCCCCGGCCTCCGGCAAGGCGGTGACCACGCCGTCCCAGGACATCCCGCTCGGCATGTACTTCCTCACCCACCACCGGCCGAACCTGCCGGGCAAGGAGGAAACCCCCAAACTCAAATCCCTCTTCGCCGACGTCACCGAGGTCGAGTTCGCCATCGCGGAAAAGGCCGTCGAGCTGCACGACCTCATCCGCTACAAAAACCCGGACTTCGGCAAGGACTCCGTCTTCGGCAAAAAAGACGAGCGGATCATCGAAACCACCCCGGGGCGCGTCCGCTTCAACGAGATCTGGCCCGCCGGGCTCGGTTTCATCAACAAAACCGTCGGCAAAAAGGACCTTTCCGACATCATCTGGCGCTGCTTCCAGGTTGCCGGTCACGCCGAAACGGTGGCCGCTCTTGACCGCCTCAAGACGCTCGGATTCCGCTCCGCCACGCTCTCCGGCACCTCCATCGGTATCGCCGACATGTTCATCCCGACGGAAAAAGGCGGCATGCTCGAAAAAACCTATGAGCAGGTCGAGGTGGCCGAAAAACAATATCGCAGCGGCATCATCACCAATGGCGAGCGTCAGCAGAAGGTCATCGACCTCTGGACCGCCGCCGGTGACGACCTGGCCAAGGCGGTGTTCCGCCAGCTGGAGTACAACGAGGGGCGGAAGTACCCGAACCCGCTCTACCTCATGGTCGACTCCGGCGCCCGGGGCAACCGCCAGCAGATCAAGCAGCTCGGCGGTATGCGCGGCCTGATGGCCAAACCGTCCGGCGAGATCATCGAGCGCCCGATCACCTCGAACTTCCGCGAGGGGCTCTCGGTGCTGGAGTACTTCATCTCGACCCACGGCGCCCGCAAGGGGCTGGCCGACACCGCGCTCAAAACCGCCGACTCCGGCTACATGACGCGCAAGCTCGTCGACGTGGCCCAGGACGTCATCATCACCGAAGACGACTGCGGCACCACCAACGGCATCCTCATCAAGTCGGTCTACGAGGGCGATGAGGAGGTGGTCGAACTGCGCACCCGCGCGTACGGCCGGACCAGCTGCGAACTGGTCAAGGACCCGGTCACCAATGAAACCATCGTCGACGTCGACCAGCTCATCCTCGAGAAACAGGCACGGAAGCTCCAGGACATCGGGGTCGAACAGCTCAAGATCCGCTCGGTCCTCACCTGCGAAAGCAAGCGTGGCTGCTGCATCAAGTGCTACGGACTGAGCCTGGCCACCCAGGCGCCGGTCAAGATCGGGGAGGCCGTCGGCATTGTGGCCGCGCAGTCGATCGGCGAGCCCGGCACGCAGCTGACCATGCGCACGTTCCACACCGGCGGTGTCGCCACCTCGATGCTCAAGCAGCCGCGCATCATCATCAAGAACAAGGGAATCCTCCGCTACAATGATGTGCGGGCGGTCGAGTCCGCCGAGGGCGGCTGGATCGTTCTGAACAAGAACGGCACGCTTTCGGTGCTCGACGACAAGGGGCTGGAGCTCGAACAGCACAAGCTCATCATCGGCACGAACATCGCCCAGCCGGACGGCGCCCACGTCAAGAAGAGCGACCAGATCGCCACCTGGGACCCGTACAATGTGCCGATTCTCACGGAGAAGGCGGGGCGCGTCGAGTTCAAGGATCTCATCGACGGCATCACCCTGGGCCGCGAGGTGGACAAGGAGACCGGCGTCAAGGGGCTTGTGGTCATCCCGCACAAGGAGGACCTGCACCCGTCCATCGTCATCGAGGACCCGAAAACCGGCGCGGTGCTCGCCAGTTACAGCATCCCGACCGGCGCCCACATCTCCGTCAAACGCGGTGAAAAGGTCGCCGGCGGTGCCTACCTCGCCCGGACTCCGCGCAAGGTGGCCAAAACCAAGGACATCACCGGCGGTCTGCCCCGAGTGGCCGAACTCTTCGAGGCGCGCAAACCGAAAGACCACTCGACCATCGCCCGCATCGACGGCGTGGTCGAAGTCGGCGGTCTGGTCCGCGGCAAGCAGCGCGTGGTCGTCAAGGATCCGGAGTCCGGCGAGGAGGTCGAACACCTCATCGCCCGCGAAAAACACCTCCTCTTCACCCCGGGCGACGTCGTCAAAAAGGGCGATCAGCTCACCGATGGTGCGGTCGTGCCCCACGAAATCCTCGAGATTTCCGGGCCCCAGGCGCTCCAGGAACACCTCACCAACGAGGTCCAGGAGGTTTACCGGCTCCAGGGCGTCGAGATCAACGACAAACACATCGAGATCATCATCCGCCAGATGCTCCGCAAGGTGAAGATCACCGAGCCGGGCGACACCCAGTTCCTCTGGGGCGACCAGGTCGACCGCCTCGACTTCGAGGCCGAGAACGAACGCATCGAGGAACAGGGGGGCAAGCCGGCCGAGGCCGAGCCGGTCCTGCTCGGCATCACCAAGGCGTCTCTCGAGACCGATTCGTTCATCTCCGCCGCCTCGTTCCAGGACACCACCCGCGTGCTGACCGACGCCGCCACTCTCGGCAAGGTCGACAAGCTGCGTGGTTTCAAGGAAAACGTCATCATGGGTCACCTCATCCCCGCCGGCTCGGGCTTCAGCACCAACCGCGGCGTGACCATCCAGGAGGTCGGCGAACCGCCGGTCTACCAGACGGACGAGGAGATTGATCTCGCCGAGGCCTGAGCGGGACGCTCTCCGGGGCCGCTTCCCTCACGACCCGACGCCGGCAAGGCGTCGGGTTTTTTTCGGGGTCGCGGGGGCGTGGCCGGGGCCTTCACTGAAGGCCGGCCCGTGCCAAGCTTTGTGGATGGCGACGGGGAATGTCGGACAGTGGCGGCTCCCGTGAGGGCGGCACGAGAGCGGATGCCGGCACCTCTCATCCGAAGCCGGGCCGCCGGGGTGGTGCCGGCGGGTTTCAGGCTCCGGTGCGGAGGTGGCGGGCGATGCGTGCCTCCAGTCCGGACAGGCTGTGCAGGCGGGCCAGTTCACCGGCGGTGATGGACAGGGCCAGCTCGACTTCGAGCCAGATGCTCAGTTCCATCAATCCCATCGAGTCGATGCCGGCCTCGGCGAACGGGATGTCGCCTGGTTGGCCGTCGAGGATCGCGAGGTGGTCGGCGGTGAACTGCGCCACCGGGTTGGCGCGCAGGGCCGCGGTGGCGATCTTTCTGGCCTGGGACGGGTTGGTCACGGCGCAACGGTGTCGCTGGCGGGTCTGTCGGCGAGCAGGAAATTGGCGAACACGGTCTGCAGCCGGTTCCGGTGTGGCCGCCACCAGGAGCCTCCCTGCCCGGCGAGTTCCGCCAGCAGAATGTGGTTGCTGGTGCCGGTGACCACGAGGTCGCGGCAGGCGGGAAGGGTGGCGCGGAGAGAGCGGGCTCCCTCCTCATCGGCCGGATGGTTTTCCGCCCGGAAGTTCGCGAGCCAGGTTCCGGATTCCGCCAGCAGGGGGGCGACAAGCGTGTCGAAACGGTCAGTCCGGTTTCCGGTCCTGGCGCGGCGGCTGCACGAGGGATGTCGTCCTCCGAACGAAAGGGCGAGGGTGGATCCGAGAAGGATGCCCGTGCAGAGAGCGGCCGCACCGCCGGAACTCACCCCGAGGGCGCGCGTCTCACGATACCGGGTGAAGTCGATCCGACCTGCCAGATGGTTGAGAGTTTCCTGGAGGTCGTTCCCCAGTCCGGGCACCCCATGGGTGTACGCGTTGCCGGTTGGGTCGCGCAGCATGAGCACGTCGTGCCTGGTCTCCGGAATGAACTGCAGGAAAACGGGTGTCGGAATCATCGGGCGCCCGGCGGTCCCGCAGAACACCACGAGCAGCCTGTCGGCGGTGGGTGCGCCGCGGTACCAAGTGGCATTGCGGGCCGTCTCGCTGCGCTGGTAGGATCGGAGGCTCGGGTGCCCCCGCCGCATCATCCGGCGCGTCTTCCAGAGTTGCCGGCGGGTTTCCCGGGGCAGGCCGCCGGTGAACAGCGGCAGGGCGTTTACTTCGGCCGGGGTGAAATGGTTTTCAATGTCGATGGCCACCCGATAGGCGCCGGCCGGGGTATGTCCTGGGGGTTGATTCATGAGGGCGGCGGGCTGTGTTCCGCGGCGAGGAGGTGGCGCAGGATCTTGCCTTGGGGATTGAGCGGCAGGGAGGTGCGGGCGAAAGCGGCGCGAGGGGCGCGCGGTCCGAGGTGGTTGCGGCAGTGGGCAATCATCGCCGGAGGCTCCAGCGCGGGATCGGCGACATAGGCCAGCGCCGGAATATCCCCGTGGAGCACGGAGCGGATGGCGAAAGCGGCGCACATCCTGACCTGCGGATGCCGGAGGGCAGCGCGCTCGATTTCTGCCGGAAAAATATTCATGCCATTGAGGATCATGCGGTCATGTTCCCTTCCAAGCAGCGTCAGGGTGCCGTCCGGTTCCTGCCTGCCGATGTCTCCGGGGGTGAACCAACCGTCGCGGAAACGGTGGGCCTCCGCGCCATCAAGGTACCGGTTCAGGCAGCCTTTTCCCCGTACGGCCACCAGACCTTCGGCTCCCATGGCCACGGTTTGGCCGTCAGGGTCGGTGATCCGGAGTTCGATGCCTTCCACCGGACGGCCGACCGAGTCGGGGTGGCGTTCCAGGCCGGCGAGGTCGGTCAGGCAGAGCGTGCCGGTCTCAGTTGTTCCGTAGGCCACGCTCACCCTGGCTGACAGCGCGTGGGCGACGGATCGCGCGCTCTCCAGGGGAATTTTTGACCCGGTGCAGACGAGATGCAGGCCTCGGGTGACGGTGTTGATGGACTGGCCTGGCATTTGTGCAGCCAGATCGGCCAGGGCGTAGGCGGAAAGGAACAGCTTTTCGACGCGGTAGAGCGCACAGGATTTGAGCACCTCCGCGGGTCCGCAGGCCTCGGCCATCACGAGGGTGCCGCCGGAAAGCAGGGTGCGCCAGGCGCGTTTTTTGCCGACGCCGTGCTCCACGGAGATGGTCTGGGCGACGACCTGGCCGGCCGTATCGCGGTAGCGCCGGAACGACTCGACGAGGGTGGCGCGGTCGAAGTGCGCCAGCTTCGGTTTTCCGGTCGAGCCCGAGCTGGTGAACAGAGCTCCGCCGCCGCGCTGGATGCTCCGGGTTTGTTGGGTTTCCCGCAGAAGGGTGGCGGCATCAAGAAGATCGGGCCCGGACGTCACCGACCCGCCGTCCGATGCCAGAACGAGGCCGCGCGGGAGGCGAGCGAGCAGTTCCTGCCGTGCCTGGTCGGTTTCATGGGAGCCGAGGCTGACGTGTTCGCAGCCGCCGACCATGGCGGCGAGCGACAGTGTCAGGTGGGTTCTTTCGTCCTTGGCGGCGATACCGAGCCATGTGCCCGGGGCGAGGCCACGGGCCTGGAGCGCGTGGGCGGCGGCCAGCATGTCCCCGGACAACTGTCCGTAACTGACGGGGCCGTGGCGGGTGATGAGGGCGGTGTGCCCGGGGTCCCGGTGTGCGGTGGCGAGGATGGCTTCGGGTACAAAACCGGTTTCGAGTGGATCGATTTTCACGGGGCGCCCTCCTCTCCGTAGACCGCCTGGACCCGGCTGTGGAACTCGAGATCCCAACGACCGTGCTCGGGGGGGCCGAGACCCGAGTCTTTCCATCCGGCGAACGGCCGTTCCGGAGAAAAGGCGGGCCGGGCCCGGTTGAGCGAGAGGATGCCGGCCCCGGCTTCATGGCGGAAGCGATGCCACGCCGCCGGGTTTCCGGTATAGAGCGCCGCGAGCAACCCTTGGCGGACCGAGTTCTGCTGGCAGAGGGCATCCCCGAGGTCCCGGGCCACCCGCCACACGGCCACGGGACCAAAGGCTTCCTCCGTCCAGCTCGGACAATTCCCGGCGACATCGGCGAGCAGGCAGGGGGCAAACCAGGCGCCGTCCGGGTCAAGGTCCGGCGGCAGGCGGGTTTCCGCAATCCGGGTGGCGCCGCGGCGGACGGCCGATTCGGCGAGTTGATGCAGACGGTCACGGCTGGCCCGGTTGATGACCGGGCCGACCTGGGTGGTCGGATCAAGCGGGTGGCCGACGCGCAGGGCCTCGATGGCCG
>JALRGF010000674.1 GCA_023253495.1 Verrucomicrobiales bacterium | reverse complement strand
AGGCGATGCCACTGGGCGCTTGCAGGGCGTTTTCGAGCGTGCGAGTATGCGACAGGTGACTGCGGCGCGCCGCGGTTCCTCTGCTGCGTCTGCTGCCATGATATCGACCTGCGCCGACTTCTTTTTCTGTATCCGCCTGCGGCGTGTTTTCCGTGTGATTCGTGCGGTGTGGGGGGGATGCTTGGTGATGATGCTGGTGTGCGCGGTGCGGCCGGCGGCGTGGGCGGAGGAAGTGCCGTTTCATCGCAGTGCGCTGCTTTTTCCGCCCGAGCACTGGCACAATCATGGATCGTGTGTGGTGGAGGCGCCCAATGGCGATCTGATCGCCAGCTGGTTTCATGGGTCTGGCGAGCGCACGGCCGATGACGTGCGGATCGAGGGGGCGCGGCTGCGGATGGGGGCGGAGGCGTGGAGCGAGCGGTTCACCATGGCGGACACGCCTGAGTATCCCGATACGAACTGCTGCCTCTTCATCGATCCGCAGCAGCGGCTCTGGCTGCTCTGGCCGACGATTCTCGCCAACACCTGGGAATCGGCCTTGATGAAATACCGTATCGCGTCGGACTACGATGGCGACGGCGCGCCGAAGTGGGAAGTGAGCGAGGTGATGCATGTGACGCCCGGTCCGGGGTTTGAGACGGCGGTCGGCGAGTTTGCCGCCCGGTCCCGGGCTGCCTTGGCGTCGTCCGGACTGGACGCGGAGCAGTCGCAGAAAGCCGAGGCGTGGATCGACTCGTTGCCGAAGCAGGCGTCGGACAAGCTGATCCGGCGCCTCGGGTGGTTCACGCGGGCGCATCCATTTGTGCTCGACGGGCGGCGGCTGATTGTGCCGCTTTATTCCGACGGGTTTTCCTTTTCGCTCATGGGGATCAGTGACGACTGGGGGCGGACGTGGCGCACGAGCACACCGCTGACCGGTTATGGCAACATTCAGCCGAGTCTGGTCCGCCGGAAGGACGGCTCGCTCTACACCCTGATGCGCGACAACGGGCCGCCGCCGAAGCGCCTGCACCAGAGTGAGTCGCGCGACGGCGGGGAAACGTGGTCGCCGGTGACCGACAGCGAGCTGCCCAACCCCGGATCGGGCGCGGAAATCATCGGACTGCGCGACGGCCACTGGGCTCTCATCAGCAACGACACCGAGGAAGGCCGGCACCGCCTCGCGGTACAGCTCTCCGATGACGAGGGGCGGACGTGGAAATGGAAACGCTTTCTGGAGCAGGCCGAGCCCGGCACCGCGCGTTTCCACTACCCCAGCCTGATCGAGGCGCGCGACGGCACCCTGCACGCCACCTACAGCCATCACGTCGAAAAGGGAGCACCGGTCGATGGTGAGGGCCGCCCGATGGCCAAGACCATCAAACACGCCGCCTTCAACCGCGCGTGGATCCGTCAGGGCGACCCGCAGTAAGCCCGGAACGCCGGGGCCGGCCCGCGCGGAGGTCACGCTTTCTTTTCATATTCTCCGTGATCCCCGATTTTCACTCCACGACGCCATGCTGGGAATCCGCCTGTCTGTTGCTTCCGAAAGGACATCCCGTGTCCTGATGTCCTCCGCTTTCGGCCTGCTGGTGTGGGCCGCCTGGCCTGTCCGCGCCGCCGATCCGCATCGCCAGACGAGCGGGGACCGCGTTGCCGCCCCCGCCTGGCAGGAGCGCCTGACCGTCACCGTCGGCCCGCAGCAGGCTGACATCGTCGGTTCCGACCACCGGGCGCTGCAGGCGGCCATCGATCATGTCGCCCGCCTGGGCGGCGGTCTGGTCAAAATTCTGCCCGGCACCTACCGCCTGCGCAACGCGGTGCACCTGCAGACCGGGGTGGATCTGGAGGGGGCCGGGGCTGACACCGTGCTGCTCAAGGAGGCGTCGGTCCGCTCGCCGCTGGCGGCGGACAGCGACTGGTACGATCAGGAGATCACCCTGGAAAATGCCGACGGGTTCCGCCTCGGCGACGGCATCTGTCTGCGTGCGAAAAATCCGGCCAATGGGGCCCACGTGGTTCTCAAGCGCACGCTGGTGGCGCGGAGCGGCGCGCGGTTCAAGCTGGACCGTCCGCTGCGCGAAAACCTCTGGGTGATGCACGGGGCGACCGCTTCCACCCTGTTTCCGATTCTCAGCGGCGATCACGTCGAGGATGTGCGGCTTGAGAACCTGACGCTCGACGGCAACCGCGCCGCCAACGACGAACTCGACGGCAACCACGCCGGCTGCGTGTTCCTGCAGGACTGCAACCGCATCACCGTGCGCGGAGTGACGGCGC
>JALRGF010000672.1 GCA_023253495.1 Verrucomicrobiales bacterium | reverse complement strand
GGCGCACGTGAAGAAATTTTATTTTTGGCTGGCCCCGGCGCTGTGTCTGGTCCCCGCCCTGCTCACCTGCGCCGTGCTCCCGTTCGGCAGCAGCATCACCATCCCATGGGACGGCGGCACCAAGACCATCCCGCTGGTCATCGCCAACCTGAACGTCGGCCCGCTCTTCGTCTTCGCCATCGCCTCGCTCGGCGTCTATGGCATCGTGCTCGCCGGCTGGGCGTCGAACTCGAAATACCCGTTTTTCGGCGGCGTGCGCTCATCCAGCCAGATGATCTCGTACGAAATCTCGCTCGGTCTCTCCCTCGTGCCGGTCCTGCTTGTCATGGGCGAGCTCAACCTCGTCAAGATCACCGAAGCCCAGTCGCAGCAAGGATGGAACCTCCTACCCTTCGCCTTTGGCGAGGCCTTCGACTGGAAACGCTGGGTGCTGCTCGTACCGCTCGGTATCGCGTTCATCACCTTCGTCATCTCGATGTTCGCCGAGACCAACCGCCTCCCGTTCGACCTGCCCGAATGCGAGACCGAACTGGTCGGCGGCTATCATACGGAGTATTCCTCGATGAAATTCGCCCTCTTTTTCATGGGCGAATACGCTGCCATGATTGTCGGCTCCGGCATCACGGTCACTTTGTTCCTCGGGGGATGGTCGCTGCCACTGGGAATGGACAAACCGGTCACCCACCTTTTGCAGAACCTCCCCCTGCCGTCCTGGTTCAACATCGATACCATCGCCCACGGCGTGCTGCCCGGGTTGATGCACCTCGGCGTGTTTTTCAGCAAACTCATCGCCTTCCTCATCTTCTTCATCTGGGTCCGCTGGACCCTGCCGCGGGTCCGGTATGACCAGCTGATGCGCCTCGGCTGGATCTGGATGTTCGAAATCTGCCTGGCCAACGTGCTCCTGACCGCCGGCCTCCTGTGGTACTTCGCCTGATTTTCCGACGCCATGGCCACCAAGCTTCTCAAGCGCCCGAAACTGACCTTCGGCGAAAAAATCTACCTCCCGACCATCCTCAAGGGGCTGGTCATCACCGCCGGTCACGCCGTGCGCACGTTTCTCCAGATCAACCGGAAGACGCCGAAGTTCACCATGGAGTATCCCGAGGAAAAATGGGATGCCCAGCTGCCTGACCACTACCGCGGTGCCCCCGCCCTTGTCACCGACGAACACGGCCGCGAGCGCTGCGTGAGCTGCCAGCTCTGCGAATTCATCTGCCCTCCCCGCGCCATCACCATCACCCCGGGTGAACTGCCGAAGGACGACGCCTTCGCCAAGGTCGAGAAGGCGCCGCGTGAATTCAAGATCGACATGATCCGCTGCATCTATTGCGGCATGTGCGAGGAGGTCTGTCCCGAACAGGCGATTTTCCTGCGCAAAGACTACGCCATCACCGGCACCTCGCGGGCCGAGATGGTGCATGACAAGAAGCGCCTCTACGAGATTGGCGGCGTGCGCACCGGGCTCGTCAACAAGTGGAACGAGTTGAAATAAGCGAGCCGCCCCCGGAACCCAGCCCCTTCGCCCCTTGGACTCCATCGTTTTCACCATCGCCGCCGCGGTCATGCTGATCTTCGGGATCGGCGTGGTCCTCAACCGCAACCCGGTCGCCAGCGCCCTCTGCCTGGTCATGAGCTTCGTCGGACTGGCCGCTCTCTTCATCTCGCTGGACGCCCACTTCCTCGGCATCATCCAGATCCTCGTTTACGCCGGCGCGGTGATGGTCCTCTTCCTTTTC
This sequence comes from Verrucomicrobiales bacterium, assembly GCA_023253495.1. Lineage (GTDB taxonomy): Bacteria > Verrucomicrobiota > Verrucomicrobiia > Verrucomicrobiales > V1-33 > CAJBME01. The sequence continues at coordinate 2,221 of JALRGF010000672.1, read as the reverse complement.
ATCATCATGCTGCTGGACCTGCGCGCCGAGGAGCGCCGCAAACTCAACGCCTGGGCGCTCATCGGCGGCGGACTGGTCGCCCTGTGCTTCGTCGGCACCCTGCTCCACGTGCTCGGCCGCTTCCCCGCCGGTGAGGGCGCGGCGCCCCCGCTGCAGCCGCCTGAAGGCACCGCATACGAGGACACCAAGGCGCTCGGCACGTTGCTCTTCACCCGGTACGTCTTTCACGTCCAGGTCATCGGGCTGCTCCTGCTCGGCGCCACCATCGGCGTCGTCGCCCTCAGCAAAAAGGAGCCGACACGCTAATCCCATGGGCACCCTCAACAGCTACCTTCTGGTCAGCGGCCTGCTCTTCACCATCGGGCTCACCGGGGTGATGGTCCGCCGCAACATCATTATTATCTTCATGTGTCTGGAGCTGATGCTGTCGGCCGCCAACCTGACGCTGGTCGCCTTCTCCCGCTTCGGCCTGGTCAACGGCCTGCCCAACCACCACGGCCAGCTCCTCGTCTTCTTCACCATCACCGTCGCCGCCGCCGAAGTGGCCGTCGGCCTGGCCATCATCGTCGCCCTCTACCGCGCCCGGCAAACCGTGCACGTCGAAGACCTCAAAACCCTCGGCGGCTGAGTTCCCGCTCCCCCCGCTCCGACTTTTTCCCACCAGCCTCGCCCGCTCCGTGTCCCCGCTGCTGCCCGCCATCATTCTTTTCCTGCCGCTCGCCGCCGCGGTGAAAATCCTTCTGCTGCCCCGGCCGCTCCAGGCGTTCGCACCCGCCGTCTCCGTCGGCTCGGTCGTCATCACCCTGGCCGCCAGCCTCCTGCTCTGGATCAAGGCCGGCACCACCGATACCACCACCACCCTCGGCACCTGGATCGACCTCGGCGACGCCCTCAAACTGACGATCGGCTTCAAGATCAATCCGCTGGCGACCGGCATGATGCTCGTCGTCACCTTCATCGGCACCCTCGTCCACCTGTTCTCGCTGGCCTACATGAAGGACGATGACGGCAAGGCGCGCTATTTCGGCGGTCTTTCGCTCTTCATGTTCTCGATGACCGGCATCGTGCTGGCCGACAACCTCGCCATGATGTTCATCTTCTGGGAGCTGGTCGGCGTCAGCAGCTACCTGCTCATCGGCCACTGGCACCAGAAGAATTCGGCCGCCGACGCCGCCAAAAAGGCGTTTCTGACCAACCGCATCGGCGACTTCGGCTTCATGATCGGCATCCTCATGCTCTGGAAGGCGACCGGCAGCGTGTCTTTCGACGGCATCGCTTCCGCCATGCAGTCCGGCGTGACCGTGGACCCGGGGTGGATGACCGCAGCGGTCTTGTGCCTCTTCTGCGGCGCGGTCGGCAAGAGCGCCCAGCTCCCGCTGCACGTCTGGCTGCCCGACGCCATGGAAGGTCCGACGCCGGTGTCCGCCCTCATTCACGCGGCCACCATGGTGGCGGCCGGCGTGTACATGATGATCCGGGTCTCGTTCCTGCTCGTCCTGCCCGAGGCGGCGACAGCGGCCACGGTGATTGCGTGGACCGGCGGGCTGACCGCGCTTTTTGCGGCCCTCTGCGCCACCCAGCAGAACGACATCAAGAAGATCCTCGCGTATTCGACTCTCTCGCAGCTCGGCTACATGGTGATGGCGGTCGGCCTGCTGGCGAAGGAGGCGGCATTTTTCCACCTCTTTACCCACGCTTTTTTCAAGGCGCTGCTGTTCCTCGGCTCCGGCGCGGTCATTTACGCCTGCCACCACGAACAGGACATCTGGAAGATGGGCGGCCTGCTCAAGAAGATGCCGAAAACCGCGCTGACTTTCTTCATCGGCACCGCGGCCCTCATCGCCGTGCCGGTGGTGACCAGCGGCTGGTATTCCAAGGAGGCCATCCTGTACGCCGCCCATGACCACCATGGCGCGCTCTTCGTCATCGGCGCCCTCACCGCCTTCCTCACCGCCTTTTACATGACCCGGCTCTGCGTCGTCGCCTTCCTCGGCTCGCCGCGCGACCACGGCGCTGATCACGCCCACGAGGTCCCGCTGATCATGCTCGCCCCGCTGATGATTCTGGCCGTGCCCTCGCTGATCGGCGGCTTCGGCTTCTTCGCCGGCCGCTTCCTCGCCCTGCCGGCGGCCGAGCACGCCTCCCACGTCCCGATGATCGCCTCGCTGGTCGCCCTCGCCGCCGGCACCGGCCTCGGCTGGCTGCTCTACCGCGGCCGATC
>JALRGF010000488.1 GCA_023253495.1 Verrucomicrobiales bacterium | reverse complement strand
CAGTGGACGGCTTCGGCGAGACGGCGGCTGCCGGGGTGTTCCGCCATGAATTTTCCGAAGTGCGCCCGCAGAGCATCCGGCTGTTCGGAGACTTTGAGCACGTTGCCGATGCGGAAGACAGCTTCCTCGTGAAACCGCTCGCTGGTGGCGCGGTCGACGCGCCGATAGGCTGCCATGGCGCCGTCGAGGCGGCCGAGGGCGCCGAGCGCGTCGCCCAGCAGCAGATACGCTTCGGCGGCCAGCGGGTGGTCGGCATGCGACGCCAGGAATGCTTCGAATTCGGTTACGGCGTCGGTGTATTCAGCGAGACCGAAAGTCGAAAAGGCGATGCGGAAACGGGCTTCCACGGCGTGGCGGGCGCGGTCCCGGTATTCGGTGAGGTAGGCGTGCAGGCGTTCGCGCGCTTCGGCATGGTGTTTTTCGAAGGAAAGCGCCATGGCGCTCCAGTAGGCGGCGTCTTCAACGGCATCGGCCTGCGGGTATCGTTGTCCGGTTTCGGCAAAGGCGTCGAGCGCTTCCCGGTGGAGTTCCTGTTCGAGCAGGCAGATGCCCTCGAGGAAGAGCGCTTTCGGCGCGAAATCGTGATCAGGATGCAGCTGGTGGACCGTGGCGAAGGCGAGTTCGGCGTCATGAGGGCGACGGTCGGCGTGCAGGGAGGTGGCTTTCAGGAACCGCACCATCGGGATATCCGGGTTGTCGTGGCGGTTGAATTTGCCGAGATAGGCGTCGGCGGCGGCGACGGCGCGCGGCCAGCGTTCGACCTGCATCCAGCATTGGATCAGGCTGAGGGCGGCCTTTTCGACGACGGCATCGGCCGGCAGGCGCTCGAGCATGTCTTCGAGGATGAGGGCGGCCTCACGGGCGCGGCCGAGGTCGCGGTAGGCGGCGGCGAGGCGCAGGCGCAGGGCGGCGTCGAAAGATTCCGATTGGCGGAAGCGTTCCGTTTCCTTTTCCAGCTGCTGGCGCAGGTGTTCGAGCTGGTGGGCGAGCGGGGTGTGGCCCGGAGCCTGGCGAAGGCTGGCGAGGCGGCGGGTGACGCGTTCGAGGGCGGCCTGCTGATGGGCGAGGATGCGGTCGCGCGACCAGACGCGCTGCAGGCAGACGATGGCGTCGTGCGGGCGGTTGTTTTCGAGCAGTCGCGACCCGAGCTGGAGCATGAGGCTCTGCAGGGCGACCATCTGAGTGACTTCGCCGAGATGCGGCTGGAGGCTGCGGACGAGGGTGAGAGCGGTGTCATTTTCGCCTGCCGTGACCAGGCCATGGAGGCACATGACGGCGGCGCGGCCGGCGATTTCCGGTCGTTGGTCCTCGCGCAGCGGGCCGAGGTGCGGGGCGAGGAAGGCGGCGGCGTCACCGGGCCGCCCGTCCTGAAGCAGGCAGAGCCCGCGGAGCAGCAGGGATTCGGCGCGGCGCGTGCCGCGGAGGGGGAGTGAAGGCGACGGCAGGAGATTCGGGCCGAGGTGACGTCCGGCATCGTAGTCGGTCAGGGCGTCGTAGGCTTTGGCGAAGGATCCGGTCTGCAGATGGCAGAGCGCACGCCAGAAGGCCATTTCATCGGTGGTGGCGGGATCCAGCCGGGAATCGGCGAGCACCTGGTCGAGCAGATCCAGCGTTTCCGGGTCGTATTTTTTGAGCTGCAGGCGCGCGGTGGCCCAGAGCGGCCGGGCGCGGCGCACGGGTTCGGCGAGTTCCGGGGTGGCCTGCCAGGTGGTGACGAGCGAGGCGCAGTGGGCTTCGACGGCGGGCCAATCGGCGGTGGCGGCAGCGCGCTCCGCAGCCTGGATCAATTCCTGGGGAGTGAGGTCGGCGGCCGTCGGGGTGGCTGTGGTGGCGGGTGGCGCGGCCGGCGATGCCGCCGTTGGTTCGAGGGCTCGGACCGCCGGGAGGAGGGTCAGAGTCATGGCGAGCGCCATGAGGGAGGGTGACCAGCGGTTGGGAGGAGGAACCATCGGTGGGAGGAGCCGGCGGGTGCCGGCCGCGCGGGCAGTATGACGTCGCGGGGATGGCGGTTTTTTCGCGCAAATGGATTTTTTTCCGGGTCAGGGAGGAGTTTCCCTGAGAGGGCGGGTCGGTCGCTGACCGGACCGCTGGTGATGAGACGGCGTCGATGCGGTCGGAGGAGCTCAGGCCGGGCTGCCCAGCGAGGTGAGGCGGAGGCGGCCGTCGTGGTGCACCGTGGCGATGCGGCCGCTGGCGTGGTGGATATCGAGCCCGCGGGCTTGGACAGGGAGGTCGAATTTGCGGGACGGTTTGTCCGAGTCGGGCGACCAGAAGAGGAGGTGGCCGGAACCGCCGCCGATGCCGGCGACGAGGGTGCCGTCCGACAGGAAGCCGGCTCCCCAGATGGTGTGGTTGGCGAGTCCCTCGGCGACGTGGGATCTGGCGGCGGCACCGTCCTTCCAGGCGAAGCGGACGGCGAGCGGCTCCTGCACGTTTCCGAGCGGGTTGGTGGCCTTGCTGAGGCCGGCCGCGACCAGCCACTGGCCGTCCGGGCTGAGGGCGAGGGCGCGCACGCCGCCGTAATGGACCTGCTGTCCGCCTTCATAAAGGTGCAGGCTGGCGGCTTCGAGGGTGCGCTGGGACTCGCCGGTGGCGGCAGCCCATTGATGGATTTTGCCATCGAGGTCACCGGCCAGAAGCGAGCGGCCGTCGGGTGAAAAAAGGAGCGAGTAAATGTCCCGTCCGGCGCCGGTGAGGTCGCGCACGGGCGATCCATCGGCGGTTTTCCAGAGGCGCACGGTGCGGTCGTTCCCGCCGCTGGCGATGAGCGAGCCGTCCGGACTGACGGCCACGGCGCGCACCCAGCCGTCGTGAGCCTTGACCACGCGCGAGGCGCCCGCGTTTTCCGCGTCCGCCGGCCACCAGCGCAGGGTGTCGTCGCAGCCGCCGGAGAGCAGAGTGGTGCCGTCCGGGGTCACGGCCAGCGAGGCGACCCATGATTCATGGCCTTCGAAGAC
>JALRGF010000395.1 GCA_023253495.1 Verrucomicrobiales bacterium | reverse complement strand
CGCTCGCGGTGCGGGCGTGCCAGAGCGGCGACGGTCCGGTGTGATCAGGCGGGAGTCGATGGCCGAGGGCGAGCGCGAGCCTGAGCCGTCTGGCCGCGACCCGGCGGTTGTCGGCCTGACTACGACGTTCGCTCGCCTCGGCGGTGAGTCCCGTGGGTCGGTGCCGGAGCACCACGGCCGTCTCCACCTTGTTGCGATGCTGCCCGCCGGGGCCGCCGCGGCGGGTGCGGGTCTCGTCGCCGGTGTTTCCGGCTGGATCTTCCGCCACGGCGGCACCATCGTGCACGCCGACCAGCACCACGACGCATCCGCCGGCGCATTTTTCCAACGAGTGGAATGGGGCACCGCCAGTGACGATCCGATGGCGGAAGCCGCCGCCTTTCGCGAGTATGCGGAAAAGGATTTGGGCATGGTCGTGCGCGTCGCCGAAGCCGCGCGCCGCCCGCGGGTTGCCATCCTCGTCTCCCAGCACGCCCACGCCTGTCACGAATTGCTGCTCGACTGGCGTCAGGGCGAACTCGCCGCCGACGTTGTCGCCCTGATCTCGAACCACCGCACCATGGAGGAGGCCGCCCGCCACCACGGAGTGCCCTTCCACTTCCTGCCGGTCGATCCCACCCGCAAACACGAGGTGGAAGAGCGCCAGCTCGCCCTGCTCCGGGAGCGGCAGGTCGATCTGGTCGTGCTGGCCCGCTACATGCAGATTCTCAGTGCGGATTTCCTCGGCCGCGTCGGGTGCCCGGTCATCAACATCCACCATTCCTTTCTGCCCGCGTTCGCCGGGGCGCGGCCGTATCATCAGGCGCATACCCGGGGCGTGAAATTGATCGGGGCCACCGCCCACTACGTCACTCCGGTCCTCGACGACGGGCCGATCATTCACCAGGAGGTGCGGCGGGTCAGCCACCGCGACACCGTATCCGACCTGCTGCGCAAGGGGCGCAGCCTGGAAAAACTCGCCCTCAGCGAGGCGGTCCGGCTGCACCTCGAACACCGGGTGCTCGTCTATGAAAACAAAACAGTCGTCTTCGATTGAGGACGCGAGAAAACTGCCGGTTTTCTGTAATGCGCGTAAGGTTTCGGGCGGCGCTCTGAGGGTGTAGGAATCACTACCAACCCATTTACCCTATGATCTGGATTCTCTTTATCGGAACCATGCTGCTCTCGCTGCTCGCCATGTGGCGGCTGCGCTCGAATTTCAACCGCTTCAGCCGCATGCCAGTCGCTTCGGGCCTCACCGGCGCCGAAGTCGCCCGCCGCATCCTGCATGCCAACGGCATCAGCGATGTCGAGGTGGTGCCGGTCGCCGGCTCGTTGACCGACCACTACGATCCGATCCACAAACGGCTCGCCCTCTCGGAGCCGGTGTACAACGAAAGCTCGGTCGCCGCCCTCGGCGTGGCCGCCCACGAATGCGGCCACGCCCTCCAGCACCAGCAGGCGTACGCCCCGCTCAACGCCCGCATGGCCATGGTCAAAGTCCAGGGGATCGCCAGCCAGACCGTGATGTGGCTGCCGCTGCTCGGCGCCTTCACCGGGTTCGTCTCCCCGAAAATCATCCTCCCCGTCATGGCCATCGGCTGGGGCGTCATCATGCTCTTCAACCTGATCACCCTGCCGGTCGAATTCGACGCCTCCAGCCGCGCCGGCAAAGCCCTCTCGTCCATGGGCATGATCCAGACCCGCGAAGAAGCCGACGGCATCGAAAAAGTCCTCAAAGCCGCCGCCTGGACCTACGTCGCCGCCTTCATCACCTCGCTCGCCTATCTGCTCTGGCACCTCCTGCCCCTGCTCGCCGGCCGCCGCGAATAAACCGCGCCGCCCAGACAGGTCGTGAGAAATGGGGCCCGCGAGGTGGAGCGGGCCCTCCGGGCATTCGAGGTGGGGCGTGCCCTCCGGGCGCGCGCACGGCGGGCGCATCCCATGGGCGACCCGTTCCCCGCCTCTTCTTGTGCGCGCCCCGGGGCGGACGCCGTGAGCGTGTGCGCCGTGAACACGTGTGGCCGCCCAGTGCGCGGCGCTCC
>JALRGF010000381.1 GCA_023253495.1 Verrucomicrobiales bacterium | reverse complement strand
CGCGCCCGGGGTGGCCGTGAAGCTTGCCAGAAGCTTCAGCGTGACGGTGACGGTGGCGGTCTCATTGCCGCCGGGTGTGTTCACTGTGAGTGTGTAAGCTGTCGTTGCCGTCGGCGAGACCTCGATCGACCCGGCGCCGCTGGCATTGGTCCGCGGCTTCACGTCGCCAATGCCGTTGTCGATGGTCGCCACGGTGGCTCCCGCGTCGATCTGCCAGTTGAGCACCGCCTTTTCCCCAAAGGCGATCGCGGGCGGCTGCGCGCCGAATACCTGGATGGGGTCAGTGATTGCCGGCAGAGGACCGACGACCACCCCGTACATGTTCCGTCCGGCATTATCCGGTTGCCGCAATGAAAACACCCCGGCCGCCACATCCTTGTAATAAACGGAATACCACTGCTGAATATCATCGTTGGCCCCCTCATCAATCGCCAGCTCGTCCGGCAGGGCGGTGTCCCCCAGACGGTTCGACCCGGTCGCCATCGGCGCCCAGTTTTCCTCAAGGATCCACGCCATCGCCACCGGACCGAAGGTCGGCGGGTCTGCGTTGTTGCCGTCACTGAGCCGGTTGTCGATCAGCAGGTACACGCGGGCCGCCCGGTCCACGGTCACATCAATCCGGTAGTTCGCGTTATCCCGGTTGTCGTTGCCCGCCATGATATACGGCCGGTCGAGCAGGTAGGGCGGGATGTCGACCGGCGGGTCCGGGGGATTCAGGGCACTGGTGGAATTGATGTACCGATGGTTCCGGTCGACAAACGCCGGTGCGCGGTCGCCGAAGGTGCCGACGGTATGGTTCTCACCAACGGAGGATTCGGGAGTGGGCTCGCCGGCTACGGAGACCGGAAACGTCTGCCCGGTCCACTGGGCGACAATGGTATCAGTGGGTTCGTTGTCGCCCCCGGTTTCCACCACCGAAAGGATTTGCTGGGCCGTCGCCGGGAAGGCGAGCAGACAGAGAAGGAGCGAGGCACGCGCTTTCATCGGGTATGGGATTTTCCGCGTCTTTTAGCGGGTGCCCCGCCGCCGACTCAAGGATTTTCGGTGCGGCCGTTGCTGTGCGCGCGCCCTTTGCGGGTGGTGGGTGGCCGGGGCGGTGGGTGCGGACTTCCGGGCCGCCGGCCTAGGGAGCAGCGACCAGGCGAAGGAACCGGCTGCCCGTGGTCGCCGGTTCGGACATCCGGAACCGCACGCGTTCGCGCCCGTTGTCCGGTGACGGGATGGTTTCGTCCCGCACCACGGCGGCCGGTGACCAGTCCCTCAGACTTGCGGAGGCTTCCACTCGGACGGCGTCGGCAGCGCCAGGGCGCAGGTCGGCCTCGATCCAGAGGAAGCGGGCGTCCGCGTCGGTGGTGAGCCCGGCCCGCAGCCCGCTGCCGTCCGGATGCCCGGGTGGCAAAGCGAGCAGGTGCTCCCACCGGTTGACCAGACCGTCGCCATCGGGGTCGGCGTCGGGGGCGGCACGCACCCCGAAATCCGGCGCCGCCGGATCAAAGTACCGACGCGCCCACGCCTCATAAGCATCCAGGCGCACACCTGCCGGCGTGCCCCCGACGTCGAGGCTGGCGCGCCAGTTCCGCGGGTCGTTCGGATCCGGCCGGCTCGCCGGCTCCCTGAGCTCCAGCGTGTAGCCATGGCCGTTGGCCGCCTCGGGCCACGGCGCGCGGACGCCGTAGAAAAACTGACCGATGACCGATCCGTCAGCCGCCGTCAGCTGCACGAATTCACCTTCGTTCGCCAGGCTCGTCTGGCCGGCAAAAGTGCCGGCGATCGACGGTCGCAGGGCGGCTCCGTAGCGTGCGATAAAGGATTCCGCATTGGAAACCACGACGGCACTTTTTCCGGGATCCAGCGAGTCCACGGCCGATCCGGTAAAATCAAAGGCGATGCCCGCGGTGAAGCGCACGCCGGTCAGGGTGATCGCGGTGGCGGACACATTGGTGACTTCGATGAATTCAAACGCGCCACGGTCGACAGCGCCGGCCGCGGCTTCGGCGACCGTCGCCGGTCCGGTTGGACGATAGGCCATTTCACTGATCACGAGGTTGGCCGCCGACGCCGGGGTGCCGAAGAGAAACCGGGCTTCGGTCAGCGGCGACCACTCACCGTCCGCGGAAACCGCGCGCGCGCGCACCTCGCCCGATGGTCCGGGGGCGATCGGTCCGGCGGAGACAAAAGCGCCCGGTGACGGCCCGCCGGGCTGTCCGTACGCCGCCTGCAGCACTGCCTGGAGGAGCAGGTCGGAACTCCCGACGCCGTCGTTCAGTCCGTGGATGGCCAGCAGGTTCGGACCGGTTTTAAGTGCGCCCACATATTCGGTCAGGTCGAATGATTCCGGGTTCACCGCCAGGCGGTCCGGGTGGTTGCCGGTGGCCACGCTGACATAACCGGGGTCGGCCGGCGCATTGGCCGCAGCCACCCGCACCCCGTTGAGGTAGGCCACAAATCCATCGTCGTACCGCATGGCCAGCGTCAGCTTCTGCATGGCTGCGAGGGCGGCGGGATCCGCAATCTCAAAAGGAATGCGTAGGAACACACTGCCGCTGGTGCGGTACATCGACGACACATCGGTCTGGATCAGGCCGGCAAAGTCCTCCGGTGCGGTTTCATAGCCGACGCCGTTCCAGCCGGTCGTCCACTCCGTGGCATTGGCCGGTTCCGGCAGTTCGCGCCAGCTCCCGCCCAGCGCCGCGCCTCCATTGTCCGCATCCGGCACCAGCACGGAAACCACCGCCGACTCGCCAACCAGCGTGCTGATTTCCACGGAGGGCGGGACATACGGGTCGCTGCCATCCGTGGTCACATAGACGGTCGCTCCGGCCTCCCCGCTCACCGTGAGCCGGAATGTCCCGTCATCGGGAACTGCCCCACCCAAATGACTGAAGACCGGCGCAGCCGTGCGCGGCCAGAGCCCGGCGGCCCGGAACTGCGCCAGCATCGTGGCATTCCTCGACGGAATAAACGTCCTCTGCACCCAATCGACCTCCGGCCGCCAGTGGGTGTCACGGGTCAGCGTGGTGAACGACTCGTGCCCCCAGCGCGCCGACTCACCGACAACCGCGGCTTCAATCGTCGCGGCCATCGACGCCCACCGCGCCGCATTCGCCTCCGGCGTCATCGCCCCGCCATTGAAAAAATGCTTCTGCAGGCGGTCGGCAAAGCGCAACCGGAATGCGGCATTGCGTCGCAACGCATCGTAGAGCCCGGCCGGCGACCCCGGATCGTTCGCGCGGGTCAGGTCAAAGTCCGTCACCCGCTGGGCCACCGGTTCACCGGTCAGATTGACCATCAGATGGTTGCCCATCGACATCTCGGCATCCCAGGTGAACAGGCGATAGCCGTCCGGGCGGCCGCCGCGCACCCGCCGCCCGGCATACCAGTTCTTCGTGTCAAAAACGGTCACGTCCTCGCCCCCCCGGAAAATCGGTCCGCACCAGTCGTAATCGCCGGACCACATGCGCACGATCATGTGGTCGATAAAGTCATCGATCACCAGCATCTTCGAGATGTCCGTGTAGGCGCGGCTTCCCTCAACCCCTTGTTCCGCCAAGCCGACCAGCGCCTCCCAGGAATCCCCCGATCCCTCCACCACGGTATGGGTGTCGCCGACAAATTCCGGATGGTGCACGACGTCATAATCCGCTTCCTCCCCACCGAGGTGGTCGGCAAAAAATGCCGCGTTCGCGCGCTCATGCAGGTCGTACAGGCCCCAGTACCGGCCGTTGATAAACAGGTTCACAAACCGCCCGCGCGGCGAGAGCAGACCGATGGCATTTTCCGTCCGCCGCAGGAACGCATCACGCATGAAGGTGGCATGCGGCGGCAGATCGGTCGGATCGGTTCCGAAATCAAAAGCCAGTGACCAGCTGTCATGTCCACCGGGGCGCAGAAGCAATTGGTCAAACGCGCTCACCGGCGAACCGTCAAACAACGGAAACCGCAGCTGCCGGTCGCCATAGGCCTCCCGGAAATACAGGCGCAGCGGCTTCTTCGGGTGGGTGCGCGCATTGCCGCCGTGGATGCGCAGGCCGGCACCCGCCTGCACCGAACGGCCGCCGGCCGGATCAAAGTATTCGACCGATGCCTCGATTTCCTGGGCCCGTCCGGACAGCGTGGCAATCGTATAAATGCCGTTTTCGCCGAAGAAGTCGGAGTCGCGCAGAGAAAGCGCCACCACCGGCAGCGACCGCAGGCCGGGCTCGATCACCGCGGAATAGGCGGGCGCATTGACCACCGCGGGAAGCATGTCCGGCTGGGTGCGCACATCCGCCGTAAAAAGATAACTGTGCGCATCCACGTCGGTCGCGCGATAGCCCTCCTTGAAAGCGGCCGCCCGCACCGTCGTGGTCGTCGCGATCCGGAGCGGCCCGGCATAAACCGTCCCGGTGGTGGCGGTCGGGGGCGCGCCATCCAGCGTGTAGCGGATGGTCGCTCCGGGGGTGGCGGTGGTCAGGGTCAGATCGACGGGCGCGCTGTAGAACCCGCGGTTCACCGAGAACTTCGTATCCTCGACAAATCCGAGGACCGCGCGGTGGTTCGGCGCTCCCGGCGTCGGGGTTTCGAAATACCCGTCGAAGCCGGCACCGCCCTCGTCTTCAAAAATCCAGAGCTCGGGATCAATCAGGAAATCGAGGCCGTTGGCCGTGAAATTGCTCCCCTGCAGCGCGAGCACGTTCTCCCCGGCCACCAGCGACCCGATGACCGCCCGGATGTCGATCACCTCATACCGGTCGTTCAACGCATCAATGCGGTTCTGCGTGGCCACCGCATTCCACGCCGCCGCCTCCGGCATGTAGCGCGTCGCCGCCTTCGCCCCGTTCACAAAGGCGTCAAAGCCGTCGTCGTACTTCATGCGCAACTCCAGCGCCCGCACCCGCCCGGGATCTTCAAGAGTAAACGGCACCCGCACGTACGCGCTGGTCCGACGGTTGTACATCGCCGCTTCAGTGTCCGACCCCGCTCCTATGATCGGCTCATACTGGCCATCAAGGTCATAGCCGACCGCCAGCACGCCCGGCGTCCACGCCCCGTCAGCAAAGACCCGCTGCGACCACCCGGTCACCGGTCCGGTCGCCACCCGGTACCGGCACGGCGTGCCCAGGCCGATCACCCGAGTCTCCCGCAGCGGACGCGCCCGACCGTACGACACCCCACGCCGCTGCGGCGGATACCCGTCAGGAAACCCGTCCACCACCGTCCCCCCCGGCCCCGCCAGCACCAGCGCCTCGCCTTCCGCCGCCAGCGCAAAATTCGTATGCAGCGCACCACTCGCCGGCCGCCGGTCCTTGCCCGACACAAAAACCACCAGCCGCTCGCCCGGCGCCAGCAGCCGCGACGGAAATACCCACTTCAACGGCACCGCCCGATCATCGCTCAATCCGTATCCCTCCAGATCCACCGGCTCAGCCCCCTCATTGACAATCTCCACCCAGTCGGATGCCTCACCCTCTTCGTCCACCAGCGACCGCTCGCCATCCGGTTCCGCCAGAAATTCGGAAATCACCGGCCCCGCGGCCAGCCATGGCACCGCCAGCATCCCGACCACCGCAAACAACAGGGCAGCGACAGGCGACCTCATGGGATATTCAGCAACAAATCAGAGCATACCCGCCCGCTGAGGGATGTCCAATCCCGTGGAGGCCCGGCAATCCCGCGGAGGTGCGGAGGGGTTTCCCGCAGGGGCGCGGAGGTGCGGAGGGTTTGCCCGCAGAGGCGCAGAGGCGCAGAGGGTTTTTTTCCGGACCCGGTTCTCCGCGTCTCGGCGTCTCCGCGGGAAACCAAGCCCCTGCGGGAAACCAAACACGGCGCCCTTCGCGGGCACCTCTCTGATTCCGGGGATTGTCGCGGGGCATGGGGGCGGGTAGGCTGGCTGTTTTATTTCCACCATGATCCATATCCGACCCCTTGTTGTGCCCGCGTGGCTCGTCCTGATCACCGCGGGCAACCCGATTTCCCGGGCGGCGGCGGCTCCTGACCGCGAGTCTTTTGCGCGCGAGCCGCGGGCGGTGGAGGGGGTGCCGGTTGAGGCCTTTGACCTTCCGGACGGCTGGCGCATGGATGTCTGGGCGCAATCGCCGATGGTGTTTTCGCCGGTGGCGATGGACTGTGATGCGGCGGGGCGCCTGTGGGTGACGGAGGGGATTGATTACAATGCGGGGCGGCGGGTGGAGGCGGGTCGATCGATCATGGTGTTGGAGGACAGCGATGGTGACGGCCGGGCGGACGGCTCGCATGTTTTTGTGACCGAGAAAACGATCCGTCACGCTCCGCTGGGCATTGCGGTGTTTGACAACCGGATTGTGCTGTCGGCGACACCCTCGATCATTGTCTACACCGATGTCGACCGGAATGCGGTCTTTGACCCGGCCATCGACACCCGGGAGGAATTTCTGACCGGGTTCCAGAACCCGTCGCACGACCACACGCTGCACGCGGTCGTCGGCGCGCCGAGCGGTCAATGGCATTTTTCCTTCGGCAACTGCGGGGCGGACGTGCGCACGAAGGACGGGCGGCATGTTCTGGCCGGGTGCTATTACGGGTATCCGGAAGCGATCGGGAAGCCGAGTTCCGACGGTCATGTCTATGTCGGCGGGCTGACCCTGCGGGTAAACCCGGACGGCACCGGCCTCGCCGTCACCGCGGAGAACATGCGCAACCCGCATGACATGGCGGTCACAGCCTTTGGCGACATCCTGCAGAGCGACAACGACGACCCGGCGCACAGCCGGTCGTCGTGGGTGATGGAATATGGCAACATGGGGTATGCTGACTTGCGTGATGGCAGCCGCTCGTGGGAGGAGGTGGCAAAGACGTGGGAGGAACCCGGTGGCTGGCATCCGGACCTGCGGTATTCGCGCTCGCACTGGCGGGAAAATTACCCGGGTGCCTGCCCGCCCGGATCCGTTTACGGCGCCGGCTCGCCGACCGGCAACGTCTTCATCGAGGACGATACCCTCGGCCTCGCCGGCACGTACCTTGTCGCCTGCATGGTCCGCAAAGAAGTCATGGCCTGCTCACCGAAACCGGCGGGCGCCGGTATCGACATGGGCCGGCACCGCCCGTTCGTTTCGCTCAAGCAAAATGAAAAAGGACGGTTCTTCCTGCCCACCGATCTGGTCGTAGGCACCGACGGCTCACTTTTCCTGAGCGACTTCTACAACGACACCAGCCGCGTCACCAACCAGGTCAGCGGGACCATTTACCGGATCACGCGCACCGGAGCGCCCGCGCCAGCGCGTCCGAAAATTGATTTCACCACCGTCGCCGGTCGTCTGGCCGCCATGCGCAACCCGGCGGTCAACGTCCGGTCACATGCCGCCGCCCTGCTCATCGCCGAGGGCGAGACAGCCGTGGAACCGGTGGCCGCCGCGCTGCAAAGCGTGACCGACGACCCCGTGCTCACCGCGCGCCACCTCTGGGTGCTGGCCGGCCTCGGCGAAGCCGGACGCGCCCGGGTCACGCCCTTCCTCCGCCACGACAACCCGCAGCTCCAGATCACCGCCTACCGCGCGCTGCGCCTGGCCGACCCCGCCGGCCTGCTGCCGCGCGCCCGGGAACTGGCTGCCTCGCCCTCTCCGGCGGTGCGCCGCGAAGTGGCCGTTTCGCTCCGCGACATCCCGTATGCCGATTGCGCGGACATCCTCCGTCCCCTGTTTGCCGGCTACGACGGCCATGATCGCTATTACCTCGAAGCCCTCGGCATCGCCGTCACCGGCAAGGAGGAACCCGCCTACCGCGACCACGTGGCCGCAACGTCCGGTGACCCGGCCGGCTGGACAAAAATCCCGAAAAACCTCGCGTGGCGACTGCACACGCCGGAGGCCGTCGCCGCCCTCGACACCTGCCTGCGCGCCCAGATGCCGCCGGTCGACGAATTCCGCCACCTGGCCATGGCCTTCGCCAGCTTTCGCAGCGACGCCGACCGCCGCGAACGCCGGGCGCGCCTGGAGGCACTGGCCGCCCTGCCCGCCTTTGCCCGCGCCGACTACCAGCTCACCGTCGCCGAGATCATCGAAAAAGACCTGAACGACCTGCAGGGCGAAGCCGTGACCACCACCGTGCGCGTGCCCGAGGTGCTGGGTGACACATCCGACGTCTCCGATCCCGCGACCATCGCCGCCCTCGCCGGCGACTCCGCCCGCGGGGCCGAACTCTCCGCCAAATGCCTCATCTGCCACAAGATCGCCGGCAGCGGCGTCGCCTTCGGCCCCGAACTCACCCACTGGGGCCGCGAACGCACCGTCGCCCAGATCGTCGAGGAAATCGTCCACCCCGACGCCCGCTTCGCCCACGGTTACGACCGTCCGGTGCGGCTCACCTCCGGCCCGCATGTCATGGAAGGATTGATGACCAATTATTCGTGGCACGCCGGCTCCCTGAAAATCAAACTCATGGGCGGCGAGATGAAAAAAATCGAGTTCCGCAGCACCGGCGCCGCCATCGAGGAGCTCAAACAATCACTCATGCCATCGGCCTCCGAAATGGGCCTGCACGACCAGGACGTCCGCGACCTCGCCGAATACCTCAGGACGCTCGGTGGCGCCACCGTCCCGGTCACCACGCCGGCCACCGACGAAGCCACCCCGCCCGACGGCACCACCGCCGGCTGGCAGGTCCTCACCGGCGAGGACTTCGTCAACGTCAACTGCCACGACGACACCTGGCGCTGGGAAGGCGGACATGCGTTCTGCAACGGCACCCCGGTCGGCGTCATCCGCTACCGCGAGCCGCTGGTGAACTTCGAGCTGCTCTGCGAATGGATGCACAAGGAAAAGGGCGGTAATTCCGGCGTCTTCGTCTGGGCCACTCCCGAGAGCATCGCCAGCCTGTCCCGCGGCCACGGCAGCCTGCCTCACGGCATCGAGGTTCAGGTGCTCGACCTCGGTTACGCGGAAGTCTACACCAAACAATACAACAAACCCGCCGACTGGTTCACCAGCCACGGCGACGTCTTCCCGGTCGGCCCGATCGCCATGCGCCCGTTCCCGCCGGTCGCCCCCGACGGACGCCGCAGCTTCCCCAGCAAGGAAACCACCAAGGGCACGAACCAGTGGAACCATTATTACATCCGCGCCGTCGACGGCGAAGTGAAACTCTGGGTCAATGGCGAAATGGTCTCCGGTGGCGACGGCATCGCCCCCGCCTTCGGGTTCCTCTGCCTCGAATCGGAAGGCGCACCGGTCGAATTCAGAAACCTCCGGCTCCGGAAACTGCCGTCCGCACAACACCCGGAAATCACCCTGGATTCACTGCTCCCCCCGCCGCTCCAGCCGGTCAGCCTGGAAGGCCACCCGCTCCTCGGCACCTGGTACTACGGCAACCACTCGCGCGAAATCACCGCCGACGGCCACGCCATCCTCCGCGAAGGCGACACCATCGTCTGGAAACGCCGATGCCTCGCCAAAACCGACACCTCCATCACCCTCGAAGGCGACCTCGTCCATAAACTCCAAGGCGACGTTCTCCACATCGAGGATAAATACCAGGCGCGTCGCCGCTAGGGGGCGACATCAGACGGGGGGGCGACATCAGCCAGGCACTCTTGCGCACCCCGCCCCACCGCGAATGCCCGGTGGCCGCGACGTATCGCGCCCGCTCCTTGAGAATCGGCTTCCCTCCTTGAGGATCGGCTTCCTCCTTGAGGATCGGCTTCCGAGGTGGGACCGGACTTCCAGGCCGGTTGGCGGCGGGCGCGTCCACTGCGCGGCCCGTTCCCCGCCTGCTTTGGTGCGTGCCCCGGGCGCAAGCCGTGAGGGTATCGCCGCCCAGAGAGCGGCGCTCCGGCGCTTGGCTTGGGAGCTGGGCCTCGGCGCTGGGTTCCCAGCGCGAGTCCCTCCTCCGCCACGCGGCCCGCACCCCGTGGAGGGCATCGCACCGGCAGAGCCGTGGGGCACGCGGCTTGAGGAGGCGAAGAAGTTTCCGGCCGGCGACGTCCACACCGCCGGCGTGCCCGGAGGTCCCGCCCCACCTCGCCCGGAGGTTCCGCTCCACCTCGCCCGGAGGTTCCGCCCCGCCTTTGAGGAGGGACGCGAGGGACGTGAAGGCCGGGGCGGCTAGAGGATCCGTTCGACGAACGACGCGGCCTCGAATGGTTCGAAGGCGTCGGCGGTTTCCCCGGTGCCGATGAAGCGCACCGGGATGCCGAGTTCGTCTTGGATCGGGATGATGATGCCGCCTTTGCCGGAACCGTCGAGTTTGGTGACGATCAGACCGGTGAGTGAGCCGAGGGCTTTCTGGAATTCGCGGGCCTGGTTGAGGGCGTTGGAGCCGGTGGTGGCGTCGACGACGAGCAGGGTTTCGTGCGGGGCGGACGGGTCTTTGCGGGCGAGCACGCGGCGGATTTTGCCGAGTTCCTCCATGAGGTTATGGCGGGTGTGCAGGCGGCCGGCGGTGTCACAGATGAGGAAATCATACCCTTCGCGCACGGCGCGGTCGTGGGCTTCGAAGCAGACAGCGGCCGGGTCCGCCTGGTAGCGTGCGGGGACCATGTCGACGTTCAGGCGTCGCGCCCAGGTTTCGAGCTGTTCGATGGCGGCGGCGCGGAAAGTATCAGCGGGGGCGAGCAGGACGCGGTGTCCCTGGCGTTGGAGCAGGTGGGCGAGTTTGGCGGTTGAGGTGGTTTTGCCGGTGCCATTGACGCCGGTGATGAGGATGACGGTGGGTCCGGATGCGGCGCGGCGCAGCGGGGCGCCGCGGGCCGGCAGCACGCTGATAATTTCCCGGCGGGCGGCGGCGGCGATATCTTCGAGTTTCAGGTCGCTCCCGCGCGCCCGCAACGTGTCGATCACCCGTTCGGTGAAGACCGGACCGAGGTCCGCCTGGATGAGAAAGGCCTCAAGGTCCTCCCAGTCGATCCTGGGTTGCCGGGTGAAAAGCGATTTGAGTTTGGAAAGCAGTCCCACAGGCGGCGGATGGATTGGAGGAAGCAGGGGAGGGGAGGCGTCGGAAGGGGGCTGGGGTGGTGGTGCCGGGGTGGCGTCACCGGGGCGAGGAGGGGCCGGGGGGCGGGCCGGGATCTGACGGCGGCGGGGCAGGGCGGCCGGCGGTCCGCAGCGGGCGGGTCAGTTGTTTTTTCAGTTCATCGAGCACACCATTGACGAAGCGTGGCGAATCCGGGGTGCCGAGCCGCCGGGCGACCTCGATCGCCTCGTTGATGGCGACGATCGGCGGGGTTTCGAGGCAGAAGAACATTTCGTAGATGGCGAGGCGGAGGACGTTGCGGTCGACGACCTCAAGCCGGTCGAGAGCCCAGTTGTCGAGGGCTTTGACGAGGTGCCGGTCGATTTCCAGGCGGCGGGCGACCACGCCGTGGACGAGGGATTCGGCGAATTTTCGGGCGCCCGGTCCGGCCTGGTGGACGGACCAGAAGAGGTCGAAGTTTGAAGCGCCGGGGGCGGGGTTCTGCTCCAGACTGTAGAGGAATTGCACGGCCGCCTCGCGGCCTTCGCGGCGCAGGCTGCTCATGAGCCGGCGCGTTCGCGTTCGCGCAGTCCCGGGTAGGCGGTGTGCAGTTTCTGAAAGAGCTCGGTCATGCTGAAGGCGGCGCGGGCGGCTTCCACGCCGCGGTTGAGCTCGGTGCCGAAGCAGCGGGCGCGCGCCTGCGCCTCGTCGCCGACGAGCAGCACCTCGTTGATTACCGGCAGTTCGTGGCGGACCGCGATGTCGGCGAGTTGGGTGGCGACGGTGCGGGCGATAATGTCAGCGTGGGCGGTTTCCCCCTGGATGACGACGCCGAGGGCGATGACCACGTCGCACCCGCTGTGTTTCACAACATATTCGGTGCAGACCGGGATTTCAAAGGCTCCGGGCACACGATACAAGGGGATACTCGCATTCGGCATCAACGCCAGCAGTTCGCTCCGGCAGGCGTCAATGAGACCCTGCACCAGGTCCTCATTGAACGTGCTGGCCACGATGGCGAAGGTGCGCCGCGGGCCGATCAGCCGGGGGCGGCGGGTGATGGTCTTGTCCGACATAAACCATCAAAGTGGCTTCCGTGGGGTGCGGTCGCAAGGTGGATTTTCGGTGAGGCGACGGCGGGCGGCTAGCGTCGCGGTTCCGCGCCCCAGAGGTGGCGCACGAAAAAATCCATGCGGCGCCGCGCCGGGTAGGGTTCTTCGCCCACGCCGTGTTCGCCGCCGGGTACGGGCAGGAACTCGAAGTCCTTGCCGGCCCTGATGAGGGCGTTGACGACCTGGTATGTGGAGGCGGGATCGACGTTGCTGTCGACCTCGCCGACGGTGAGGAGCAGGCGGCCGCGGAGCCGGTGGGCGTGCACGACGTTGGAGGCGGCTTCGTACGAGGCGTCGACCGGCCAGCCCATCCACTGCTCGTTCCACCATATTTTGTCCATGCGGTTGTCGTGGCAGCCGCAGTCGGCCACCGCGACGTGATAGAAATCGCCGTGATCGATGAGGGCGCGCAGCGCGCTCTGGCCGCCGGCGGACCCGCCGTAGATGCCGACGCGGTCGAGGTCGAGTTCCGGGTAGCGGGCGGCAGCGGCCTTGAGCCAGGCGATGCGGTCGGGGAATCCGGCGTCATGCAGGTTTTTCCAGCAGACGTCGTGAAACGCTTTGTGGCGCCAGTTGGTGCCCATGCCGTCGATCTGGACCATGATGAATCCGAGTTCACCGATCTGGCGGTCGCGGGTCATCAGGCTGAACGCCTGGGGGACAAAGTGGTCCTGGGGGCCGGCGTAGATTTTTTCGATGACCGGAAATTTCCGGCCCGGCTGGAAATGGGTCGGGCGGAGAATGACGCCGTGGATGTCGGTCACCCCGTCGCGGCCCTTGGCGACAAAGCGTTCCGGCGGCTGCCAGCCGGTGGCGAGCAGGGCGGTGGCGTCGCCGCGTTCGATTTCGGCGATGAGTGAGCCGTCGGACGACCGGCGCAGTTCGGTGACTGTCGGCTGGTCGACGCGCGACCAGCGGTCGAGGAACGTCCGGCCGTCGGGTGAAAATTCCCAGCTGTGGGTGCCGTCGCCGGCGGTGAGCACGGTGAAGCCGGTACCGTCGAAATGGATCCGGCAGAGGTGGACGTGGTACGGGCTCTGGTCCGGGCGCACGCCGAGGGCGGCGAACCAGATCTGGCGGTTCTCCTCGTCGACGCGCTCGACGCGGCGCACCAGCCATGGTCCGCGGGTCACCTGGTTTTTCAGGGCGCCGGTGCGGGCGTCGTGGAGCCAGAGGTGATTCCATCCGTCGCGTTCCGACATCCACAGCAGTTCGTCGGTGGCCGCGACGGTGTGGTGCCAGACTTTGTTGGTGTAGTCGATGAACGTGCGGCTGGTTTCCTCGACGACCGGGCGCACGGCGCCGGTGGCGGCGTCGACCGCGAGCAGCCGCAGGACCTGATGACCGCGCTGGTTGTAGAGGAAGCGGAACTCCCGGCCGTCGGGCGTCCAGTGGAAATCGTCCAGGCTCCACGGGGTTGGAAACAAGGCGGTGTCCACGGGCAGAGCACGCCGCGCGGCCACGTCGAAAACAACGATCCGCGGCTGGTCGATGGGATCACCGGGTTTGGCATAGTCAAGCGTGCGCAGTTTCGGCTGGAGCTGGTCGGTCGGGCTCGATTCGACAATATGGATCCGGCGTTCGGGGGCCGGGCGCACGCGGCGGCAGGCGAGGCGGGTGCCGTCGGGTGACCAGACGAATGGCCCACGGTAGGCGTCGTCGTCGGTGCCGTCGGTGGTGAGCGCGAATGACTCCGTGGAGCCGGCCGGAGTGACGCGCAGGTTCGGGCCGTTTTCGGTGACCTCGAACGGTCGGGGCGGGGGCGCCGGGGCCGGCGGGTCGACGGCCGGGCTGGTTTCCGCGTCGACCACGGCGCGGGTCGGCGCCGCTCCGGCTTCGAAGCTCGCGATGGTGGCACCGGTCGGGCCGACGACCAGCCAGACGTGGCCGGCGAAGGTCGGTTGCGCGTGGGATTCCTTCGGGCGGATGCCGCCGTAGTTTTTCCACGTCCCGTCCGGATCGATCCAATACAGCTGCACGGCTTCGTTCCGTCGGTTTTCGACCGTCAGGGTGGTGGCGTCGCCGCCGGGCCGGCTCGGTCTGGGGGCGATCGGTTGGGCGACCACGGTGTCGGCGACCGGCGGGGCATCGAGGCGGGATTTGGTGCCGGTGGCGGCGTCGACCGACCAGATTTCATCCTCCCGGCCGGGGCGCGGCAGACGGTACCAGAACGACCCGCTGTCGGCCGCCCAGCGGGCGCGGATCCGGTCTCCGACCACGGTGTCCGCAGTCCGTTGCGGCAGGCTGGCGGCCCGGTCGTAGTCGGCCTGCGTCCCCTGAGCCAGGCACGACGCGGCGCCCGCTGCCGCCGCCGGAAGCATCAATAACAATCGCATCGGTCAACTCAGCGCCAATCGGCCCGGGCGCAAGCGCTGTCGCAGGATGGGTTCGGCCAATGTGAAATTCATCTCGCCGTGGTGGTGGCTTTGTGGTGGGATAAGGGATGCCTTTTTCCTTTTTCCGACGGCTTGTCCCGGGGCTTCCGGTTCTGATGGCGGTGGCGCCGCTGGGCGCGGAATCCGGTCCGCTGGCCGGGCGCACGCTGCGGGGCGAACGCACCGCGCTCGACCGGTATGTGGCCGCGGCCGACACCAGTTTCGGGTACGAGCAGGCAAATACTTTCACCAGTGGCGGGTGCACGGTGCAGGTGTTGAAGCTGACGTCGCAGACGTGGCTGACGGCGGCCGAGGTCGACCGGCCGGTGTGGCAGCACTGGTTGAGCGTGATCACGCCGCCGGAGGTGGTGCATGAGACGGGCTTTCTGTTCATTTCCGGCGGCAGCCATGACAAGCCGGTGCCGGACAAGGTCGATGCGTCAGCGGTGATGATCGCGACGTCGACCCGCTCGGTGGCGGCAGTCCTGAGCAACGTGCCGGCGCAGCCGCTGGTTTTTGCCGGCGAGACGGAAAAGCGTTCGGAGGATTCGTTGATTGCCTACACCTGGGACAAGTATCTGCGGACCGGTGATGAGAAATGGCCGGCGCGCCTGCCCATGACCAAGGCGGCGGTGCGGGCGATGGATGCCGTCACCGGGTTCTGCGCCAGCGCCGCGGGCGGGGAGCGCGCGGTCCGCACGTTTTTTGTGATGGGGGGATCGAAGCGCGGTTGGACGACGTGGACTACGGCGGCGGTCGATGAACGGGTGGTGGCCATTGCGCCGGCGGTGATTGACACGCTCAATGTCGGGCCTTCGCTGCGCGACCATTTCCGGACCTACGGGTTTTTCGCGCCTTCGCTGAACGATTATACCGAACAGAAAATCGTCGATTGGTCGGACACCCCGCAGATGAAGAAACTGCAGCAGATCGAAGACCCTTACGAGTACCGCGAGCGCCTGACGCTGCCGAAATTCATCTTCAATGCGGCCGGCGACCAGTTTTTCCCGACCGATTCCGCCCGTCATTATTTCGACGCCCTGCCCGGGGTGAAGTACCTGCGGGCGGTGCCCAATGCCGACCACGGGATGAAAGGGACCGATGCCATGGCCACGCTGGCGGCCTGCTATGATGCGGTGCTCAAGCGGGCTCCGTTGCCGGAATTTGCCTGGGAAGTGCTCGGCGAGGACGCCGTGCGGGTGACCGCCCGGACCGCACCCACCGCCGTCAAACTCTGGCAGGCCACCAACCCGGACGCGCGCGACTTCCGCCTCGAGTCGCTCGGCAAAGTCTGGACCAGCACCGAGCTGAGCCGAGAGGCCGACGGCTCGTGGATCGGCCGCGTGGCCCGGCCAGCCAAAGGCTGGACGGCCTCCTTCGTCGAACTGACTTTCCCCAGCACCTCCGCCGCCCCATTCATCTTCACCACCGTGCCCCGCGTCTTTCCCGATGTCCTGCCGCACGAATGGGTGGAACGCAGACCACCGGTGACCACCGCGCCCGCAGGGTCGTGAGGGGCGCGGGCCGACCGGCGGGCCTGACCAGGCCCTGACCAAGGGCCTGCCTCTGGGACAAGGCCCTGCCTCTGGCATCCCTCCGGGAGGCATGGCCGGGGAACACGCGATCCGGAGGTCTGCGCTCCGCTCCGACCTCCGGCTCCGCTCTGCCATTCCTCCGGGATGCCAGAGGCTCGGAGCCCGGAAGCACGCACCACCTGCACCCCCCCGCGCCCACCGCCACGCCCAAGGGCATGACGGGAAAAGTAGGTGTCTTCGATTGCTTTTTAGGTCACGGGAAAAGTAGGTGTCTTCGATTGCTTTTTAGGAGTCGGTGAGCAGGTCCCTGGCCACCGTCAGCCGGTCCCGGAGATAGGTGAGGTAGCTGTGGATGCCGTCGCGCCACGTGTCGCGGACGGCTTTGACCTGCTCGGGTTCGCGGGTGATGTGGTCCGCTTTGCCGTCCTTGACGTCGCGGTTGGTGGTCGACCACTGGACGTTGGAGTTGAATTTTATGCCGTACGGCGGGTCGCAGTAGATGCACTGGACTGTGCCGCGCAGCCCCTCGCGCTCGGCCAGACTGGCCATGACCTGG
>JALRGF010000327.1 GCA_023253495.1 Verrucomicrobiales bacterium | reverse complement strand
GCACGACCTCGGGGTGCGGCCGTGGCGCGGGCTGGTGGGCGCGTCGGCGCGGCTGGCGCATCATGAATGGTGGCCGCGGCATCTGTCGTTGCTCATGCTGGCGGTGCTGGCGGTGCTGGTGTGGGGGTCGGTTTTTGTGCTCGGATTGATGGTGCCGTATCTGGTGGCGGTTCTGACCGGGGTGGAGAGTGAATTCTCCCGATCGCCGCTGGCCGTGGCCTTCAGTCCGCTTTATCTCTGCATCACCGTGAGCGTGAGCTGGATGATCCTCGGTCCGTACGGACGCGTGCTGCACGTGCTGCACGCTTTCCGCGGTCTGTCGCGACGCACCGGGGACGACCTGCTCGGGCGCCTGCAGTCGGTGCGCTGGCGGGATGGCGGGCCGGGGGGGCTGCTGCCGGTTCTGATGATAATGATCATGGTGGCGGCGGGCGCGCGGGTGCGGGCCGAACCGGCCTCTTCTGAGGTAGCGGCTCCGGTGTCCGCCCCGGCGGCTTCCGCGGCCGAGGCGGTGCGTTTGTCGCAGGCGATCCGGGACACGCTGTCGCAACGCGATTATCAATGGCGCGGGCGCGGGGCGGGGGCCGCGGCGGCGTCGACCGACGGCGTGCTGGGCGCTTTGAAAGACGCATTGCGCTCGGTGCGGGACGGGCTGCGCGCCTTTGACCGCTGGCTGAGTGATGCTGGGCGCAGGTTGCGGCGTCTGCTGGGGTCGAAGCCGGGCGGAGCGTCGTCCGGTGGCGGGTCCGGCCTTGATGGGGATGCGTTGCGGGCGTTTTTGGTGGTGGCCGGGGTGGTCGCGGGTGCTGGCGGGTTGTTTTTCGGGGTGCGGGCGTGGCGTCGGCGCCGTCGCAGGGTGGCACCGGTGATGGCGGGCGGGGCGGCGGTGCGGGCGGTGGATCTGGCGGACGAGACCACTCTGGCCAGCGCGTTGCCGGAGGACGAATGGCTGGAGATGGCGCGGGTGCAGCGGGAGGCGGGCGACCCGCGGCTGGCGGTGCGGGCGGTATTTCTGGCCACGTTGGCGGCCTTGGGGGATCGGCGGCTGGTGGAGATCGGGCGGGGCAAATCGAACCGCGATTACCTGTATGAGTTGCGGCGGCGTTCGGTGGCGCGTCGCGATGAGCCGGAGGTGTTCGGGCGCAGTGTGGCGGTCTTCGAGCGCGCGTGGTACGGGTGGCACGATGTGGCGCCGGAGTGGGTCTCGGAGCTGCTGGAAAACCATCAACGATTGACCGGGAATGCTCCGTCGGCGTGATCAACTGGCGTGGGTGGCGGTGGTGGCTGGCGTGGTGCTGCTGGCGGCCGGGGTGTGGCGGGTGTGGGCCGGGCGGTGGGCGGAGGGCCGGGAGCATCCCGCGTATTCCACGTTCCATGCCGGGCCGCTCGGGGCCCGCGCGGTTTTTGAGGCTCTGGGCCGTCTCGGGCGGCCGGTGGTCGAGCGCAACCTGCTGCCGCTGCGGGCGTTCCGGGGAGGCGAAGGAACCACTCTGGTGCTGGCGGGCGCCGGGGAAGCCGTCTTCGGTCCGGATTCTGATGACTCCCTGCAGCGTCTGGAGGCGATGATGCGTGACGGGGTGCGGGTGGTGGTGGCATTGAATGCGCGGGCGCTTCCCGAGACCGGGATGGC
>JALRGF010000295.1 GCA_023253495.1 Verrucomicrobiales bacterium | reverse complement strand
TGCCGCTCCCACCCCGATCACTCCTCCCGGCAGCGGGCGCCGGGCGCTGGCCGCGTGGCTTGGCGGGGAAGGGGCTCCTTTTTTCGCCCGGCTCAGCGCGACCCGGCTCGCCGAAGGCCTCGGCCACCCGCTGCTTCCCGCCCCGTCCACCCTCGGCCTCTGGTCGGCCCGCCGGCCGGCCGGAGCCGGCGCCGTGGACGAAGTCGCCGCCTGCCTGCTCGCCGGCGGCTGGCCGGCCGCAGCCAAACGTGTGCTCCAACTCCAGGCCAACGCCCCGACCCGCCGGCCGCTGGTTCTCGGCGATACCGAATGGCGCGACGCCATACTCTGGGCCGCCGGCACCCTCGACCCGAAACAAGGCGGGCCTCCGGAGGCGGCTCCCGATTCGCGTCGCCGCAGCCTCTACCGGGAATGGTTCCCGTTTCCCTCCCCGCCCACCCCGGAATTTCTCGAGTCCCAGGCCGCCGCCCTCGCGGTCCGGGCCCGCCGGCACGGCGGCACCGACCCCCTCGTCCAGCTTGATTTCCTCACCCACCGGCTCTTTCAACGCCCTCCCACCCCGGCCGAGCGCCGCGCCGCACCCACCACTCCCGCGGCCCTCCAGACGCTTTGCGCCCAGCTGCTCGCCAGCGAGGAATTCCGGACTCTGCCCTGAATGCGGCGACCCGCACATTCCGCGGAGCGGGGTCCGCGTCAGAGGGCGACCGCTCTATTTTTTCTCAGGACCGGCCGCGACGAGTTTCGCGAGGCTCTGGGCCTTGGCGCGGAGAAATTCCACATCCTCGGCGCTCAGCCCCTGCTGCTCCGGGTTGTTGATCCGGGCGGCGATTTCATCAAGCGCGGTGAGCACGCTGCGCAGCGGCTCCCGGGCCCGGACTTTTTCCGGAAGGTCAAGCAGGCTGTATTGGAAGAATTCCACGAGATCCGCGCGCGCCAGCACCGACGCCTTTTTGGGTGAGAACGGGTCGCTGGCGGCCGCCGCCGAGATTTCCAGACCGCGGATCCACCCCCCGAGGCTGATCAGCTGCGCCATCTCATGATCGCGCAGCAGAACCAGCTCCGCCTCGACGTCCGCCTGGGTCTTGGCCAGCTCCTCCTTGAGCTCGTCCCAGTCGCCGCCAGCCGAATTTTCAATGATCGTCTTGGTGTGCCGGGAGATGCGGTCGCCGGCACCCAGCGCCCGGGCGTGTTTGAGGACACCGCGGCCGACCTGTTCGAATTCAGAAATCTTTTCCGTGCTGACCATGAGGAAACCGTCAGCAATGAGCATGCCGAGCGACAGGGCGACCTGGGTGCGGTCGCGGGGAGCGTCCTTGGGAAGCGGGCGGCGCAGCTTTTCGTACGGCAGTGCGCCGAGATCGGCCAGGTCGGCAAAGAGTTTTTTGATCGAGGGCGCGGTGAATGTGTTCACGCCGAATTCCTCGCGGAGGTGCTCGTCCTGAAGCAGATCCTCAGGCACCACGGCCTCCCGATCCGCCGGTGCCACCGTGTCCCGGGGACGCTCGTCCGGTCCCTTGGTACCGCCGGCGGCCGGCCGGTCGGCTTCTTTCTCGGCATGGACGCTGGGCGCACCCGCCACCAGGGCGGCCGCGGCGAAAGCAAGGGTGGCGGCAAACGAGGCTTTCATGAAAGTCTGGGATTGGGGACTCGGTGGACACGGAACGCCCGCCTGTAGGCGAACAGCGGCCCGGAACGGACAAACATTCAAACGTGAGCGTGGACGAGAGAATGACGAGGTCAAGATGGCACAATTCCCGCCGTTTGCATGGGGGATTTCCGGGCCGCAATGGCGCTTGACGCTCCGCGTCTTTCCGGGATGTTCCCTGTTTACCGGCTCCGCTTTCGTGGAGCCTTCTCTGTCTATGTCCGGGGCTGATTATGTCTGGCTCATCAGTTACGCCATCGTGGTGCTGGGCCTCTCGGCTTTCGGCATCCATCGTTATGCGATGGTCTACCTGTTCCTGAAAAATTCGCGGAACAAACCGCAACCGGCGGGGACCTTCGCGGAACTGCCGCTGGTCACCATCCAGCTCCCCGTCTTCAACGAGCAGCATGTCGTCGCCCGGCTCGTCGATGCCGTGGCCCGCCTCGACTACCCCAAGGACAAATTGCAGATCCAGATGCTGGATGATTCGACCGATGAGACTGTCGACATCAGCCGCGCCAAGATGGCCGAGCTGACGGCGGCCGGATTTGATACCGAGTTCATCCACCGCACCGACCGCACCGGCTACAAGGCCGGCGCCCTGGAAAACGGGCTCCGCACCGCCAAGGGTGACTACATTTTCATCCTGGATGCCGATTTCATCCCGCCGCCGGAAATCCTCCACCGGATGATCCACTTCTTCACCGATGAGCGCATCGGCATGATCCAGACGCGCTGGGGCCACCTGAACAAGGACTACAGCCTGCTGACCCGTATCCAGGCGATGTTCCTCGACGGCCACCTCATGGTCGAACAGACGGCGCGCAGCCGGGCCGGCCGGTTCATCAATTTCAATGGCACCGCCGGTATCTGGCGCAAATCCTGCATCGTGGATGCCGGCGGATGGCAGCACGACACCCTGACCGAGGACCTCGACCTCAGCTACCGCGCCCAGATGAAGGGGTGGCGGTTCCACTTCCTCAACGACGTCGTCACCCCGGCCGAGCTGCCGGTGGATATGAACGGATTCAAGTCGCAGCAGCACCGGTGGACCAAAGGCAGTATCCAGACGTGCAAAAAACTTCTCCTCCCGCTCTGGCGCAGCCACCACCCGCTGCTCGTCAAAATCGAGGGCACCGTCCACCTCTGCACCAACTTCGCATACCTCCTGCTCATCTTCCTCTGCATCCTCATTTTCCCCGGCGCCGGCATGGGCGTCGACCTCGGCGGCTGGCGCCCGTGGGTCCTCGACCTGCCGGTCTTCATCGCCACCTCGGTCTCGGTCGGCGCCTTCTACCTCGTCGCCCAGCGCGCCGTGCACCCGAAACGCTGGTACCAGGAAATCCTCTTCCTTCCCGCCCTGCTCGCCCTCGGCGTCGGCATGTCCATCACCAACACCAAGGCCGTCCTCGAAGCGCTGCTCGGTCGCGATTCCGCCTTCGTGCGCACCCCGAAGTACGGCATCGAGCGCAAAGGACAGTCGTGGCGCAAGGCGCGCTACTCGGCCGGCAAATCACTGGCCTTCATCTTCGAGATCCTCTTCGCCCTCTACTTCTCCTTCGCCGTCTGGGAGGCCGTCCGCCTGCACTTCTGGATGTCGGTCCCCTTCATGCTCATGTTCGCCAGCGGCTTCTGGTACGCCGCCCTCGGCACCATCGTCCAGTTCCTGCCCAACAGTCTCTTCGGCGCCAGTGCGGAGTCGCCGCCCACCCCGCACCTGCCGGCCTGATGCCGCCAGCGGCCGGGCCCGGTGGAGTCAGAAACCGGAGCGGCCTCGCAGGAAAAGCGGAGGGAAAAATTTTATAAACTTTTTCTGGTTATTTTTGAAAAATTGATATTCCATAGTCTTTAGAAATTCGATCTGTCTATGGTGTCTTTCTTGATGAATACGGCGTTCCTGTCCTGCCGTTGGTTCTGCTGGCGGCGTGTGGCGTGCCAGTGGGGGTTGGTGGTGGCGGCAGCGGGGGTGGTTTCGTGTGCGTCGTCCACGCCGACTTCTTCGGCGGCGCGGGAGATTCTCATCAGCGTGAAGGACCAGAAGCTGGCCTTGATGGAGCAGGGGCGTCCGGTGGCGGTGTATCCGGTCTCGACGTCGAAGTTCGGTCTGAGTGACACGCCGGGGAGTTACGGCACTCCGCTCGGGCGGATGAAGGTGGCGCAGAAAATCGGCCAGGGGGCGCCGTTGGGAGCGGTGTTCAAGCACCGTCAGCGGACGGGGGAGGTGCTGCCGCCGAACGCGCCCGGACGGGACCCGATTGTGACGCGGATTCTGCGGCTGACCGGCCAGGAACGCGGCAATGCGCGCGCGTTCGCCCGGAACATCTATATCCATGGCACCCCGGAAGAGTCGACGATCGGCCGACCGGCGAGCTACGGGTGTGTGCGGATGAAATCGCCGGATGTGGTGGATCTTTTTGACCGGATTCCGAATGGCACTCAAGTAAACATCACCAAGGGGCGGTTGCCTGGCGCGGCCCGCCTGCTGGCGCGCCGTCCGCCCGCGCCCGCCGGACCCGCGCGGTCGGAGCCGCCGATGGTTGCCCGGTTGCGCCCGCCGGCCGCCAAGGTCCCGGACGGTCAGCTCGCGGCCGCCTTCGGCCCGCCGGTGCCGTGATGGCAGTGCGCGAGCCGCGGCGCGGGAATTTGCACCCGTTGGTTGACAAGCGCGGGTGATCGTCTATTTTGCCACCCCTTTTCCAAGAATTTCTCTTTGCCATGGCCAATACCGCATCCGCCCTCAAGCGCGTCCGTCAGACCGCCACCCGCACCGCCCGCAATCGGGCGGCCAAGTCCCGTCTGAAGTCCGCCCGCAAGGCCGCCCTCGCCGCGATTGCCGGCAACGATGCCAAGGCCGCTCAGACGTCAGTCCGCAGCGCGGTCTCGCTGGCCAGCCGCGCCGCCAAAAGCAACGTTGTCCATCGCAATGCCGTCAGCCGCCTCCAGAGCCGGCTGGCCAAGGCCGCCAATGCCAAGGCCAAGGCTTGAGCCCGGAACCCGGGACCGCCGCAGAAGTTCCCTGCGCGGCAGCCCGACGCCCCCGGCAGCAGCCTGTCACCGCGATCCGCAGGCCTCCCTCAACCAACCGGCACCCTCCGTTCCTCCCGGCAGTTCTACACCCGGCGTCTCCCACTGAGCGCCCGGTGCAGGGTCAGATCATCGGCATGCTCCAGACCGCCGCCGGCCGGCATCCCCTGGGCCAGGCGGGTCAGGCTCAGCGGGCGCTCCGGCGTTCCGATCGGCGACAGAAAATCGACGAGATAATGAGCGGTGGCCTCGCCCTCGACATCCGATCCGACGGCCAGAATGATTTCGCGGATGGTGCCGTCGGCCAGGCGCCGGCTCAGTTCGGCGAGGCGCAGGTTTTCCGGATGAATGTTGTCGAGCGGCGACAACCGACCGCCGAGCACATGGTACAGCCCGTGGTAGGCGCCGGTGCGTTCGAGCGGCACGATGTCGGTCGGTTGCTCGACCACACACACGATGCTGCGGTCGCGGTCCGGCGCGTCGCAGAGGACACAGGGACGCCCGGCACTCTGAAAAAACCCGCAGATCGGACAGGCGAGGATCTGACGGGCGGCGGTGTCGAGGGCGCGCGCGAGGTCGGCGGCCAGACCGGTGCGACCGCTGAGCAGAGCCACGGCCATGCGCTCAGCGCTGCGCGGACCGACGCCGGGCAGCCGCTTGAGCTGCACGATGAGCGCCCGGATTTCCTCGGGGTATTCGGCTTTGCGCATGGGGACCGGAAAAAGCGACGGAGGACGCAAGGAATGGATCAGGCACCGGCGGGTCCGGGTGAAACCGCCTTTTCCGGGGAGTCCGGTCCGTTGTTCCAGCCATCGGTATCGGCGGCGGCCACTGGAAGCTCCTCGGGTTCGGGGGCGGGGCGGGCGGCCAGCAGGGCGTGAATGGCATCGCCTTCGACTGCGCGCAGCTCGTAGCGCCCGGCCAGTGCTTCCGCGGTGCGGCGGCCGACGAGGATGCTGGTGTGGTGGCGGGCGTTGAGCGCGGCCAGCTGGCGCGCCTGCTCCGCGGCGGTCCCGCTGGCGGTCCAGAACCGTTCGCCATCCGGCCCGTGACTGCCGGTCACCAGCGGTCCGGCACTCAGCCCGATGCCCCAGGCCAGCGGGGTTTCACCAGCCTGCGTCTGCAGGGTGGCTTCCTCTTTCAGAAACCGCGAGAGCTCCAGCACCGCCTCGGCCGCCGGCTCAAGATCGCCCGCCATCACCTCCGGCCGGAAACCGAAAAAGGCGCGCACACCGTCTCCCGATGGCAGATCCAGAATCACCCCCGGACGCTGGCGCAGCAGGCGCGTGATTTCCGCCATGGTGCGGCCACGCTGGTCCAGATGCGCGGCCACCCCCTCCGCCGCTGGTGCTGCCGACACCACCCGCACCGCCACCACCGCCGCTTCCCGCACCCCGGGCTCGCGCCACGGCGGCATCCGGCCGGATCCGGTCCACGCCTGTAACGTGTCCTCCCCGGCCCGCGTGCCGAGCAGGGACACGCTGTCCCGGCGGTCCCGGCTCGTCGGGGTCTCGGCCAGCAGGCACCCCATCGCAAAGGCCAGCAGCGCGGCCGCCAGACCGGACCACGGCGCATACGCCACCCCGTAAAAGGCCAGCGTCAGCGACAGAAAAGCCACCGCCCCCAGCATCGCCGCCAGCACCGCCAGCTTCGCCGTCCACGTCGCCACATCCACCGCCACCCAGGCGACCAGCAACGCGCCGACCCCCGCCACCACCATCGGCACCCACGTCCACACGGCCGCCGGATTCTCTTTCCACAACGACTCCCCCCGGTACCGCGCAAACAACCACCGCTCCGCCGCCTCAAAGACGCCGATGTCCGACAGCAGCAGTGCCGTCGCCGCCGCCACCAGTGCCAGTCCCAGTGCCAGAATCAAATGTCGCATCGTGAAGGAAATCGTTGTACGCCCGTCACGAGTCTGGCGGCGGATCGCCGGAGATCAATCGTCGTGCGCGCAAGAGGCGCGCACCCATCAGCAGGGCCGCCAGGGCCACGGCCCCCGAAACGGTGAGAACGATCGGCCGCACGGTTCGTTCCGCGCGACGGGCCGGTCGTTGCGGGTCGTCCCACAGCGGGGGGGCGAGGGTTTGTTCCCAGACCCTGTAGAGGGCTTCAAGTTCCCGGCGTTTCTCCGGGTGTTTGGCGGAGAGGTCGATGCTTTCCGATGGATCCTCCCGGAGGTTGATCAGCAGGGGGCTCGCTCCATCACCGACGAGTTTCCAGTCGCCCGCACGGACCGCCCAGCGGCCCCCCATGCGCCAGAAAAGGGGCCGGGAGGAGTCGGGGGTGGCCTTGCCGGCGAGGGCGGGAGCCAGGTCGCGACCGTCCCAGTTTTCCGGGACTGTGCCGGTGGCGGCGGCGACGGCGGTGGCGGCGATGTCGAGGGTGTTGGTGGGAGCACTGATAAGCGTCCCGGGTCTGGCGAGGCCCGGCCAGCGCAAAGCGAGGGGGGTGCGGATTCCTCCTTCAAAGGTGCTGCCTTTCGCGCCGCGGAGGTGCCGGTTGCTCGCGTGGGATTCCTTTGCGCCCCCGTTGTCGGAGGAGAAGACGACCAGGGTCCTGCCCGCCTGGCCGGTGTCCTCGAGCGTCCGCAGCAGTTTGCCGACGTTGTCGTCGAGGGAGAGGGTCATGGCGGCGAGGCTGCGGCGCTCGGCGAAGACGGAGGCGGGGACGCGCGCGAGGGTCTCCGGAGTGGTATCCATGGGGGTATGCGAGGCGTTGAAGGCCATCCAGAGGAACCATGATTGTTTCTCCTGCGCGCGGCGTCTGATGAAGGCGGCGGCCTCGTCGCCGAGCTGATCAGTGAGATAGCCGGTCGCGGTGGTCGGTCGGCCGTCTTTGAGAAGGGTGCGGCCGGGACCGCGGATGTCACCGAGGTACGCGCGCGCGCCACCCAGGAAGCCGAGGGGTTGCTCATCGAAGCCCCGGGCCAGGGGCTCGAACCCGGGTTCGGTGCCGAGGTGCCATTTGCCGACAATGGCGGTGTGGTAGCCGGCGTGGCGGAGGAGGGCGGGGAGCAGGGTTTCGGACAGGGGGAGTCCCTCCTGCCGGACGTTGCCAGTGGCGGGATTGAACTCATGCCCGAAACGCTGCTGGTAACGACCCGTCAGGTACCCGGCGCGCGAAGGAGAGCAGACGGGAGCCGTGGTGTAGCCGGCAGCAAAAGTGGCGCCGTCCCGGGCCAGGCTGTCGATGTTGGGAGTGGGGAAGTCGCGGCCGCCCGAAAATCCGACATCGCCGATACCAAGATCATCGGCGATGATAATCAGAATATTGGGTCTGTCGGAGGAGGCGGCGGCGAAAGGGGCGAGACAGAGGGTCAGAAAAAGGAGGAACAGGTTCATGGGGCAGGAAGGACACCGGTCCGCGGCACCGCTTCCGGTGAGTGGTGAGGAGTACCTATCGGGAAGGTGGCGGCTTGGGGTATCTCAAGCAGACGAGACTCAAAACTTGGACTGACATTCCGCCGTTGGCGAGCCGATTTCAGGCGGAGCCGTGCCGTGCTCCCGGTTCGGGGGCCGGCGGACGGCCGCCTCTTCCAAGCGAGGCCACGGCCGGCCGTCCC
>JALRGF010000294.1 GCA_023253495.1 Verrucomicrobiales bacterium | reverse complement strand
TTCCTCGCTCATCCAGCGCGGGGTGAACACGTCGTCCTTGCCGCCGATGACAAGAGTGGGGCAGGTGACCCCGGGCAGCTCGGCCACGGTGTGGTGGGTCATGGCGGCGGCCGACTGGGCCTCCATGGCGTGGACCGGCTGGGGAGCCGGGTTGACGGCGGCGCCGGCGCGGCCCTCGAGGATGCCCTTCCAGCATTCATCGTTGTCGAACCACGGCTTGGTGAAGATGAGCATCTGCACGTAGTGCATGAAATCCTCGGGGCGGAAGGATGCCTTGCACTTCATCAGGTGCTCCCAGACGGTCAACCCGTACCGGTCCTGCCGCGCCCACGTGCACATCAGGATCATGCTGCGCACTTTCTGCGGGTGGCGGATGGCGAGCTGCTGCGCGACCGCCGACCCGAGCGAGCATCCGACGACACGGGCCGTCGGGATGTCGAGAGCGTCCATGAGCGCGGCGTAGTCATCGGCCATCATGGCGGTGGTGTAAGGGCCGGCGGGTTTGTCAGTGTCGCCCACCCCGCGGTTGTCTCCGAGAATGCAGCGGAAATGCGGCTCCCAGGCGGCGGCGTGCGCATCCCAGACGACTCCGGGCGCGGTCACGCCCATGATGCAGATGAGCGGGTCGCCGGAGCCGCGCTCGGTGTAGGCCATTTCAATTCCGGTGGGCAGTTTGATTTTGGGCATCGGGGGAATGGATGAAGGATGAAGGATGATGAAGGATGAAAGAGGCGAAATCGTGGGCGATGAGCGGGCGGCTGTCAGCAAAATTTCCGCCGGGAATGGCCCGTACTCTGGGGGAGGCGGCGGGGCCTGAGCCCGGGCGGTCGCTCAGTGGCTCGACGCGTGGTCCGGGGCGCGGTTTTCGAAGCGCATGAATTCCTTGAGGAAGGTGAGGCGCACGGTGCCGGTCGGGCCATTGCGTTGTTTGGCGATGATGAGTTCGACTTCGCCCTCGGTTTCGGCCTTTTCCTCCTCGTTTTCGGCATAGTACTCCGGGCGCACGAGCAGTCCGACGACGTCGGCGTCCTGTTCGATGGAGCCGGACTCGCGGAGGTCGGAGAGGCGGGGGCGACCTTTGCTGTCGCCGGTGCGTGATTCCGGTGCCCGGTTGAGCTGGGCGAGCACGATGATCGGGATGTTGAGTTCCTTGGCGGTGGCTTTGATGCCGGCGGAGATTTCGGCGATTTCGATCTGGCGGTTTTCCTGGGCGCGTTTGCTGGTCGAGCGCATGAGCTGGAGGTAGTCGATGGCGATGAGTTTGATGCCGTGGCGCTGGTGGAGCCGGCGGGCTTTGGCGCGGAACTCGCCGATCGGCAGGCTCGGGGTGTCGTCGATGTGGATCGGGGCATTGGCGATCTCGCTGGCGACGTGGGTCAGATGGATGAACCGGTCGTTCTGGATGAACCCGTTGCTGAGGTTGGCCATGGAGACGTGAGCGCGCGAGCAGAGCAGCCGCTGGACGAGCTGTTCGGCGCTCATTTCCAGGCTGAACACGGCGCAGGGGTGGCCCTGGTCGACGGCGACGTGTTCGACGATGTTCATGACGAGGGAGGTTTTGCCCATCGATGGGCGGGCGGCGATGATCATCATTTCCGACCCGTGCAGGCCGCGCGTCATGCCGTCCAGTTCGGTGTAGCCGGTGGGCAGGCCGTTGAGGGATCCGGGATTCTCCATCATCCTCTCGATGAGCATGACCGCGTCGCGCACATGGTCGCTGATCTCCTTGGTCCGGCGGCCCGACTGCTGCACATCGCGGATCCCGAGCACATCCTTCTCGGCGTCGTCCAGCAGGGCGGCCACGTTCTCCTGGTCGTGGTAGGCGCGCTGGATCGTGCGGGTGCAGACGGTGATGACCTCGCGGAGAATGAATTTTTCGCGGACCAGCTCGATGTAGTACTCGATGTGCGCGGCCACCGGCACAAAATTGAGCAGCTCGGTCAGGGTGGCGGCCCCGCCGATTTCCTCGACCTGTTTGCGGTCAAGCAGCGTCTGCAGCAGGCTGACCGGTTCGATGGGGCGGTTTTTGTTTTTGAACTCGACGAGCAGGTCGAAGAGCAGCCGGTGGGCCGGCAGGTGGAAGACGGCCGAGGTGAGCGCGCTCATGGCCGTGTTCAGGGCGTCGTCGGGATCCAGCAGCATGCTGGCCAGCACTCCTTTTTCCGCATCCAGACTGGAGGGCAGGGCGCGGTGCGCGTCAGTGCCGGCCGACGGGTCCGCCGACGGCAGCGCGTGCAGCGCCGGTTTGCCGGGAGGCCGGCCGGCCGGTTTGTCGGCGGTCGGAAACGGGGTGAGCGGGGCGGGATCAGCCATGGAGCAGACTAAGCGGGAGGCGCCTCCGGGCCAAGTGCGGTATTGCCGGGGGCGGTGAACAACCGGCGGCGAACGGAGGTGAACAAGTCACCCAAAGTGTTGAGCCGCTGCATCAGTGTGCCGCCGGCACCCCGGGAAAAACTTTTTCGCCGGACCGTCGGCGTCAGCGCGCCGCGCGCCGTCCGTCCCGGATCCATTCCAGCATCGCGCCCACAGCGCAGTGGTGTTCGAGCGGGTGGCGCAGCCGCACCTTCTTTTCAATCGAGTACCGGTTGCGCCGGCCCTCCCGCGTCCGCGTGAGCACGCCGCCCGCCTCCAGTTCGGCCACGATCCGCTGGACCGCCCGCTCGGTCACCCCGACGCGGGCCGCGATGTCGCGCAGGCGCAGCCCGGGGTCGTCCGCCAGGCAGACCAGCACATGGGTATGGTTGGTGAGAAACGTCCAGCCGGGGGACGGCGGTGGATCGGCGGCCGGCGGGCGGGGCGCGGTCCGGGATGATTTTCTGGCGGCGGGCATTTGACAGGCGGGGATGCGGGGGATATACGCTTTAGAATACACGACACAAATTTCGGCAATAAATTTGCCGGAATCTGCCAACGGAAGTTTTCCATTTCTTCCGTGGTCGTGCAACCCCGGCCGTGATCCGGCCATTTTCCGTCGAGGTACCCGCATGGATCTGCTGACGCTGCTGCAAACGAGTCTGTTTTCGCCGATGGTCCTGGCTTATCTGCTGGGGGTGGTGGCGGTATTGATCCGGAGTGACCTGAGTATTCCGGCGGACATTTATGCGGCGATCAGCCTGTATCTGTTGTTTGCGATCGGGTTGAAGGGGGGGGCGCAGCTGGACGGGGT
>JALRGF010000293.1 GCA_023253495.1 Verrucomicrobiales bacterium | reverse complement strand
CATGCGGCCGAATTCGGTGGTCCAGAGGACGATGGTATCGTCGAGCAGCCCGCGTTGTTTGAGGTCGCGGATGAGGGCGGAGGCGCCGCGGGCGAACCCCTGGGCGAGCGGCCCGTGGTCGCGCCGGACGTCCTCATGGCTGTCCCAGTTGCGGCGCGGGAACCCGTTGTCATTGCCGCTCCAGATCTGGACGAAACGCACGCCGCGTTCGAGCAGGCGGCGGGCGGCGAGGCATTTGCGACCGAAGGCGTCCTGTTCCTCGGCGGCGTTGATTTCCTTCGGCCATTCCTTCACGTCGTCACGGATGCCGTACATTTCGCGGATGCGGGCCGGTTCGCGCGAGATGTCGAGGGCGTCGGGGGCAGCCAGTTGCATGCGCGCGGCCAGTTCGTAACTGCGGATGCGGGCGTCGAGGCGGTCGTCTTCCGGGCGGGTGGCGGCGTGGGCGGCATTGAGGCGGGCGAGCACCGGGCGGCCGGCTTCCTCGCTGGCCGGGGTGATATAGGTGCCGCGGGCGTCCGGGTAGAGGTCGGCGATGGGGGTTTCGCGGCCCGGAAAGATGACCGTGCCCTGGTGCTGGGCGGGCAGGAAAGCGGCATCCC
Organism: Verrucomicrobiales bacterium; assembly: GCA_023253495.1. Classification (GTDB taxonomy): domain Bacteria; phylum Verrucomicrobiota; class Verrucomicrobiia; order Verrucomicrobiales; family V1-33; genus CAJBME01. The sequence continues at coordinate 12,064 of JALRGF010000293.1, read as the reverse complement.
AGTTCTTGGTGCCATTGCTGGCGAGCCCGCGGTGGTCCGGAAGGACGACGAAGGCCGGCAGGTTTTCATTGAGCGATCCCAGCCCGTAGCTGACCCACGATCCCATCGAGGGAAAGGCGGGGCGGTTGAAGCCGGTCGATTGCAGCAGGGTCCCCTGCGAGTGGATCCCGGTTTTGCCGACCATGTTATGGACCCAGGCGATGTCATCGACGACCGGCCCGAGGTCGGCGACCACCTCGCTGAGGAGCTTGCCCGATTGGCCGTACGGCTGGAAGTCCCAGACCGGCCGCAGCCACGGCCCCAAGCCGTCCTGGAAGGCCTCGACATGTTCGCCGAAGTCGCTCGGTTGGCCGTGCCGCTTGACCAGTTCGGGCTTGAAATCAAACAGGTCGAGGTGGCTGGCCGCGCCGGCCATGAAGAGTTGCACGACGCGGCGGGCGCGCGGCGGGTGGTGGACGACCTGGGTGCCGGCGGTGGCACCGGCGGCGAGGGCGCCGTCGTGACCGAGCAGGGAGGCCAGGGCGATGCCGCCGAGACCGCCGCCTGATTGCCAGAGGAAATCGCGCCGGGTGAGCGGTCGGAACCGGCGCTGCCGGTGAAAGGGTGAGTCGTTCATGCGGGTCAGTCGATGAAGGAAAATTCGTTCAGATTGATGAGCAGGCGGCAGGCATTGGCGAGGCCGTGGGTCCGGGCGTATTCGGTGAGCGCCTCGCGTTCGGTGGCATCCGGATCGCGTTGCACGGCGAGGCGGAACGCGGCGGCCACGCGGGACTCGGGGTCCGGTCCGGCGGTTTCCACGCGCTCCGCGAAGTGGCGGGCCATGACGACCATGAGCTGGTTGTTGAGCTGGGCGAGTGCCTGGAGCGGGGTGATCGTCTGGTTGCGTTTTTCGACCATCATGGACGGGTCGGCGCAATCGAGAGCGGCCATCCACGGTTGCTGCTGGCTGCGCACGAGGAACCGGTAGACCGAGCGGCGGTGGATGGCCGGATTTTCCGGATCGGCGAGGTGGTACTGGTAGTGGGGCGAGTGTTCCGGGTGTTCGACGACGAAGTCGCGGAAGCTCGGGCCGCCCATGGTCAGGTCGAGTTTGCCGGCCACGGCGAGCACGCTGTCGCGGACCGCTTCGGCCTCGAGTTTCCGGCGGTTCTGGCGCCAGAGCAGGGCGTTGCCGGAGTCGATCCGTTCGGCGGCCGGGTTGCGGACGGCCGACTGCTGGCGGTAGGTGGCGCTGGTGACGATGAGCCGGTGGAGTTGTTTGAACGACCCGCCGAAGTCATCGCGGAACGTGAGGGCAAGCCAGTCGAGGAGCTGCGGGTGGGACGGCGTGCCGCCCATGCGGCCGAAGTCGTTCGGGGTGTCGACGATCCCGCGGCCGAAGTGGTAATGCCAGACGCGGTTGACGGCGGTGCGCCAGGTGAGCGGGTGGGCGGGGTCGGTGATCCAGCGGGCGAGGGCGGCGCGGCGCTCGGTTTCCGGGGCGTCGGCGGGCAGCGGGAAGCGGGCGGGTGCCCCGGGGATGCTGGAGATGGCGCCCGGGGTAACCGGGCGGCCGGGGCGGCGGACGTCGCCGCGCGCCAATACGGTGATGAGGCGCGGGGTGCCGCCGGTGGCGCCGGTGCCGGTGAAGGCGCCGCTGCCGTGGTGGACGGTGCCGGCGTAGACCAGGCTGGGGGCGGGCAGTGATTTCAGTTCCTGCTCGACGCCGGCCAGATCCGATTCGGCCGCGGCCACGGCCGCGGCCTCGGTGCGCCCGAGCATCGCCTGGAGGACGAGCTGACGCGCCTGTTGCAGGGCGCTGCGGGCGTCGGCCAGATCGGCCGGGGCCATCCGGGTGGCGCCGGGGACCGCGCGGTCATTGAGGTAGCGGTGGGACCAGGCGCCCTCGGCTTCGATGCTGTCGAGTGCGCTGACGGTGGCATCGGCGGCGCGGTTGCGGCCGGCGGTGTCGGTGGCCTCGAGTTCCGCGAGGGCGAACATGTAGCCGTCCTTGCGGGAGGCCAGGGTGGTGGCGGTCACGCGCAGGTGGCGGGCGCGCACGGTGGTGTCGAACCGGACGGGCGCGACCCCGGGATTCGGAAAATCCTCCGAAGTCCGGTCGGCGACCGTCTGCACCCCGGACTGGAATTCCGGGTCGTCCGAGGCCTCGACGCGGAAGCGCACGGGGAACCCAAAGCCGTCGCCGATCTGGTTGTAGCTGTCGTGGCACGGATGCAGAACCACCTCGCGGAGATTGGCGGCCTGGCCGAGGTCAATCTGGACCCATTTCACTGAGTCCGCCCGGGGATCCATCTGGGAGTGCCACCCTTGAGTGGCGGGTTTTTCCGGGGAGTCGAGGCGCGCGAGGTTTTTTTCCAGCGCGGTCAGGGCTTCACCGGATTGTTCGCGGGCGCGGGTGATGGCGCCATCGACGCGCGACTTCAGCTCGCGTTGCCGGGTGCTCAGGGCGGCGCGCCGGGCGCCCACGGCCGGGTCCTCGTCGAACGGTCGGTCGGCCCGGTCGAGGGCGGCGAAGACCGATTGCAGGCTGTAATAATCTTCGGCGGTGATCGGGTCGAATTTATGGTCGTGGCACTGGGCGCAGTGGACGGTCAGGGCGTTGAACGTGCTCAGGGTGTTGGCGACCATGTCGTCGCGGTCGAGGTGGCGCGCGATTTTGCCGTCGATTTTCGATTCCGGCACTTCGGCATGGCCGATGAGGTCCCAGGGGCCGGCGGCGATGAAGCCGAGGGCGGTGATGCCATCGACGGTGCCGGGAAACAGGGTGTCGCCGGCAATCTGTTCCTGGACGAACCGGGTGTACGGCTTGTCGGAATTGAACGCGCGGATGACGTAGTCGCGGTAGGGCCAGGCGTGCGGGCGCGGCTGGTCTTTATCATAACCATGGGTCTCGCCGTAATGGACGACGTCCAGCCAGTGGCGCGCCCAGCGCTCGCCATAGCGCGGCGAGGCGAGCAGGCGGTCGACGAGCTGCGCGTAGGCCTGGTCGCGGTGGGCGGGGTCGGCCCATTCCCGTTCGAATTGCGCCACTTCCTCCGGTGCGGGCGGCAGGCCGGTGAGATCGAAGAAGAGCCGGCGGACGAGGGTGCGGGCGTCCGCTTCCGGGGCCGGGGTCAGTCCGTGTGCGGCGAGGGGCGCGCCGATCCAGGCGTCGATGGCATTGCGGCCGCCCTCAGGCATCGGGGGGACGACCCCCTTGACCGGCGGTTTGAGCGACCACCAATCGGTTTTGTCGGGCAGTCGGGCGCTGGCTTCCTCCGGCCAGACCGCGCCGTCGTCGATCCACCGGCGCAGGCGGCTGACGTCCTCCGGGGGGAGCGGGTCGCCCTTTGGCGGCATGCGTTTTTCGGGGTCGAGGCCGGCGACGAACCGGATGAGCGGACTGTCCGCGCTTTGACCGGGAATGATATTCGGGGCGTGGGAGGCGCCGCCGGTGAGGGCGATTGATTTGACGTCGAGGCGGTAATCGGAGCGGTCTTTTTCCTCGCCGTGGCATGACACGCACTGCGCCTGCAGGATCGGCTGGATGTCCTTGACGAAGTCAACGGGGTGCGGGGCCGGCGGGGGCAGGGCGGCCACGCCGGTGGTGGCGGCGGTGCGGGCAGCCGTCCAGACGACGGCCATCAGCAGAACTTTCCTCATGGAGCGCAGCATAACTGCCGCCGTCCGGTAGACAATCGCACCTTCATGTGAGTTCCTTGGGGGCGTGGGAGCGGTTTGATGAATCCTCCTTCCCTGCCGCTTTGCCCGATAGTCATGATCCCGTTGATTTTCCGCCCCCTGGCACCGGCTGTCGTGATGGCGCAGGTCGTGGCATTTCAGGCGGTGACGGCGCAGGAATCGGCGCTCGACCGGTGGCGGTCGCTGATGCAGCCGGAGCTGCGGGTGGTGGAATCGCGGCTGCAGCAGTTGCAGGCGGAGCTGGAATCATTGCCGGCAGGACCGGACCGGCCGGACTTTTCCATTTCGGGGTATCGCAGTGAAGCGGCAGCGATGGCGGAGACGGAAAAGTGGGTGCAGGTCGATCTTGGGCGGGTCATGCCGGTGGACGACATCGTGATGATTCCGGCCGTGGTGCCGTCGCCGACCGGCACGGCGGTGCCCCTGGGATTTCCGCGGCGGTTTGTCGTCGAACTCAGCCTGACCGCCGATTTTGCCGCGCGGGTGAGCGCGGGTGATTTCGGAGCGGAGGCTTTTCCCGATCCCGGGCTGGCTCCGGTGATCCTGCGCAAAGTCGGGCGGGTGGCGCGATATGTGCGGGTGACGGCGCGCGAACTGCGGGGAGAGCCGGACAATTATTTCTTTGCGTTGGGAGAGCTGGCGGTGACCTCGGGCAACCGGAATGTGGCGCAGGGGGCGGCGGTGGAGGCGCGGGATGCGTTGGCGTCGCCCCGCTGGAAGCCATCAGCCTTGACGGATGGCATTTCGGTCGCCGGGCGCCCGGTCGAGCCCCGCCAGCAACCGACCAACGGGTATCATGGCCGTGAGGAAACACGGGCGGACGTGCGACAGTGGGTGCAGGTTGATCTGGGGGCCGTCGTGCCGATTGACGAAGTCCGTCTGATCCCGGCGCGCCCGGTTGATTTTCCGGACACCATCGGATTCGGATTTCCGGAGCGGTTCCGGATCGAGGTGTCGACCGATCCGTCGCTGGCGACGGCCGCGGTGCTGATGGACCACACTGGGGACGATTATCCGAATCCCGGCGACCGCCGGGTGGTGGTGCCGGGACGCGGGCGGGAGGCGCGCTTTGTGCGTCTGACCGCGGAGAAACTGTGGCCCCGCTTGAGGGGGCCCGAAGATTTTATTTTTGCGCTCGCGGAAATGGAGGTGATTTCCGGAGGGCGCAATGTCGCGCTGGACCGACCGGTCAGTGAGTCGTCGCCGCTCGCGTTTCCCACGTCGTTCTGGGCTCCGGCGTTCCTGGTGGATGGGGTGGCGCCGCGGGAGGAAGTCGGCACCTATGCGGACTGGCTGGCCGCGCTGGCGCGGCGTCAGGTGATTGTTTCGGAAATTGCCGGGCTGTCGCGGCGGGCGGACCGACTCCGGGAGCAGGCGGAAGGGCGGTTGGCGGCGGCGGGTGCCGGGCTGGCCGGCTGCCTGGTACTGGGTGGGCTGGCGGCGGTGTGGGTCGGGCGGATCCGCCAGCGGCGCCAGACGCGGGCGTTGCAGACGCGGATTGCGCGCGACCTGCATGACGAGATCGGCAGCAATCTGAGCAGCATCGGGCTGCTCAGCCAGCTCGGGCTCGAGGCGGCGCCGGATGCCCGGGCGATGCGGGCGGAACTTGAGACGATCCGGCGGGTGGCGGCGCAGACGGCGGATTCGATGCATGACATCGTCTGGCTGATCAGCCCGGGGACAAGGACCATCGGGGACCTGTCGGCCCGCCTGCGCGAGACGGCCGGCCTGTTGTTGGCCGGAGTGTCGTGGACGATGGAGGTTGATGGACTGGATGGCGGCGCCCGCCTGCCGCTGGAGACCCAGCGTGATCTGTTTCTGATCTTCAAGGAGGCGCTGCACAATATCCAGCGGCATGCGCGGGCCGGCCGGGTGACGATAAGTCTGAGCCGATCGCGGCGGCGTTTCACGTTGCGCATTGCCGATGACGGCGGCGGATTTGATCCGGCGTCGGCGGCCGGCCATGGCCTGGCCAACATGCGGTCGCGCGCGGTCTCCTGCGGTGGCCGGATGTCACTGGATTCTTCACCGGGCAGCGGGACGGTGATCACGGTGTCGCTGCCGGGTGAGGCGTGAGCCGCATGTTTTTTTCCGAACCCTGATGACGGCATGACCCCCGCGGCACTCTGGTTGATTGAAGACAATGGATTGTTCCGGGCCACCCTCGCCCGCGGGCTGGAGCGCACCGGCCGTTTCGTGTGTACGGGCAGCTTCCGCACGGCGGAGGCGGCCCTGGCGGCGGCGGTGCCGGGGGCCGCGCCGGCGGCGGTGTTGCTGGATGTCGGGTTGCCGGGGATGGATGGCATTGAGGCGTTGCCGCGGTTGCGCGAGCGGCTGCCCTCCTCCGCGCTTATTGTCCTGACGGTTTTTGAGGATGAGGACAAGATCATGCGGGCCATTTGTTCCGGAGCCCAGGGGTATCTGCTGAAGACCGCGCCGGTGTCGGAAATTGCTGCGGCCATCGACGACGTGCTCGGCGGCGGCTCGCCCATGAACAGCCGGATCGCGCGACGCGTGCTTGAGCTTTTTTCGCGGCTGGTGCCGCCGCGCAAAGACTATGGTCTGACCGCCCGCGAGACGGAAATCCTCCAGCAGATGGTGGAAGGAAGGATCAAGAAGGAGATCGCCAGCCACGTCGGCCTGAGCGTGCACACGGTGAACACGCACATGCGGAACATCTATGAAAAGCTGCAGGTCAACACCGTCAACGGCGCGGTGGCCAAGGCGCTCAGGGAGCGGCTGGTCTGAGAGCGGGAGAGAGCCGGCGGTTTCGCACGATGATGTGATGACCGGAGAAGCCGCCGCTGACATGATCGATCCGCTGATTATGAAAATCCCGTTTGTCTTCCGTTTGGTCGCGGTGCTGGCCGTTGGTGGTGCGGCATCGCGTGTCGTGACCGCCCAGTCACCGCCGGCCGATGGCCTGGTGCTCTGGCTCAAGGCGGATGCCGGGACTGCCGGGGAGGCCGGCCGGGTCACCGGCTGGAGCGATCAGAGCCCGCAGGGCAACCATGCCGGACCGCTGGGGATCGAGTATGGTCCGACCGGTGAGGAGGCGCCACTGCTGGTGCCTGAAGCTTTCAACGGCCGGCCGGTGGTGCGGTTTGACGGGGTGGACGATGTGCTGGAGATCCCGAATGCGCCGTCGCTGCAGCCGATGGACGGCGGGTGGACGGTGATGGTGGTGGCGCGGCGGGCCGGCCGGGGGCAGGGAGATTTTCCGCAGGTGATCGGGTCGCGGCCGTGGGTGGCCGGGCTGGACAAGGGGTGGGCGGTGTCGCTGAGCGCAGGCGGTCTGTTGACCAGCCATTTTGCTGACGAGTTCAGCGGGCATGATGTGCCGGCGGTGGCGAGTGCGACTGCGCTGGGCGACACCCTGGAAGTCTGGCAGATTGAGGAAGACCGGGAGGGCGGGGCGACGCGGTTTTACCGTCGGGGAGATCTTGACCGTTCGCTGGCCACAGCGATGCCGACGGCGCCGATTGACCAGGGAAACCCGGTGCATCTGGGGCGCGAAATGGGCGGCGCGAACAACCGGCGCGCGCAGATCGATCTGGCCGAGGTGCTGGTGTACAACCGCGTCCTGAACGAATCCGAGCGGATTCTCGCCACCGGTTATCTGGCCGGGCGTTGGGGTCTGCCGTTCACGCTCAACGCGCCGCCGACTGTTGTGCTGCAGCGGCCTTCGGGGGGCGCGGTGGTGTCGGTGGGCGATGCGCTGGTGGTTGAGGCGGTGGCGTCGGACGGTGACGGATCGGTGGTGCGGGTGGAATTTTTTGATGGTGGCGAGCGGCTGGCCACGGCCACGCAACCGCCATTCCGGGCCACGCTGCGACCGCTCACCCCCGGATCGATGGCGGTCACGGCAGTGGCGGTCGACAACCGCGGGGCGCGCACGGCCACGGCGGCCACCGCCGTCACCGTGACTGGCAGCGTCCCGGCCGCCCCGCTCACCGCCGGCCTGGAACTCTGGTTGCGCGCTGACGCCGGCGTGACCGCGGATGACACCGGCTTCCTCTGGCAGGATCAGAGCGGCCGTGCCAACCACGCGGTGCAGACCGAGCCGGATGCCCGGCCGCAGCGGGTTGAGGAGGCCGGCCGCCCGGCCATCCGCTTTGACGGTCAGGACGATTTCCTGGAAATCGCGAATCACCCCACGCTGCAACCCGGAGGAGACAGCTGGACGGTTTTTGTCGCGGCACAGCGCCGCGCGGGGTCGCAGGGTGACTTCCCGCAGATTATCGGCGCGCGGCCGTGGGTGGCCGGGCTGGATGCGGGCGGGTCGGTGTCGCTGAGCAATGCCGGTCTGCTCAGCAGTCATTTTGCCGACGGTTCGACCGGCCACGATGTGCCGCAGACGCTTTCCGAGAGTGTGCTCTCGCTCGAGCGCCTGCAGGTCTGGCAGGTGGAAGAGAACCGGACGACCGGTTTCGTCCGGTTTTTCCGCGGCGGGCTGCTCGACCGCCAGCTGGCGGCGCCGATGCCGGCGGGTCCGGTCGAGCCGGTCGAACCGGTTTTTATCGGTCGGGAAAAGGGTGGCGCGGACAACCGGCGGGCCAGCCTGGATCTGGCGGAGGTTCTTGTTTACCGCGGGGTGCTGGATGAGACGGCGCGTCGCGGGGTGACCGCGTACCTGAGCGGCCGCGCCGGCCTGACCGCGGCGGCTCTGGACAATGCGCCCCCGACGGCTGTGCTCACCGCGCCGGCGGACGGAGTGACGGTGGCGGTGCCATCCACGCTGACGTTGAGCGCGACGGCGGCGGACCCGGATGGCTCGGTGGCCTCGGTGCAGTTTTTCCGTGGGACCACGCCGGTCGCCACGCGCACCGCGCCGCCTTTTGCCGTGACCCTGGAGGCCACCTCGCTGGGCGAGGCGGTTTTTACGGCGGCCGTGACCGACAACCTCGGGGAGGTGACTGTTTCCGCTCCGGTGACCGTGACTTTTGTCGGCACGCCGCCGGGCGTCGCGGTCGGGGCTTCCCGGCTGATTGGCACGCTGCAGTACAGCGACAGCTTCACCATCGGCGAATCGGCGGCCACGCCGGAGCGCCAGAGCTACGGAGCCCAGACGTATCCGCTGCCCGGCGGGGTGGATCTGGTGGAAAACAGCCATGGAAATCCGGAGCAGGCGTGGGGCAGCGGCCCGTTTTCCATTGCCACCGATGCGGCTCATTTTCCGACGGCGGTGGCACCGTACCCGGGTTCCAGTGGTGCCGGCTCCGACACCGGGTTCACGCAGCGCGGCGGCGCCGGCGACTGGAGTCTGCCGTACGGTTTGAGCGATGATTTTGTGATTCAGTTCGACTACGTCCAGCAGCCGGACCGCGTCGATGTGACCTTTGGTTCCGGACCTGGAGGGATTTTTGATCCGGGAAATGTTTCTCTGTTTTTCCGCCGCAGCGGGCACCCGACGTTTCCGGAAATCGGAATTTTCAATATCGGTATCGGCGAGAGCGACACCGGCCTGAAATCGTTCATTCCGTCGGCCAATGAATGGAACAATTACGCCGTGCGCGTGAATCGTACCGCGCGGACCATTGAGGTTTTCACCCGTGAAGTGTCGCGCGGGGTCATCGACCTCACGACGTTCCGGGACGGGGCCTATGCCCCGCTGCTCGACAATGCGTACGTCGGCATCGGCGGGGCGGGCAACGACCGGCAGTGGAGCGACAACTTTCAGGTCGGGCTGCCGCGGTCGGTGGAGCCACCCGCTCCCTTTGTGATCACCGGACTGGAGCGCGCTGCCGGCGGCGCATCGGTCACCGTCACCTTCGCCTCGCGGCCGGGGCGGGTGTACGCGGTGGATGTCTCGACCACGCTCACCCCGTCCGGTCAACCCGGCGGCTGGCAGACGCTGTCGGCCGCGGTCGCCTCACAGGGGGCGCAGACGGCCTATCTTGACACCCAGGCGGGGGGGCGGGCGAATGCGTTTTACCGGGTGCGTGACGTGACGCCATGAGACGTTCCGCGCCGTGACACGTTCCGTTCCCGTTTCGCATGATCGTGGGATGACCGCCCGCGCTCGTTTTCCGCAGACATCGGAATATTTTGTTTTACCATCTCCCGCAGACCTAATAAACCACACATCATGAATGCTCCTCGACTCCGCCGCATGGCCGCCGTCCTCACCAGCCTCGCGGGTATGTCCTCCCCGTTGTCCGCCGCCGGAGTTCTGGTCGGCGGATCGTCGCTGATCGGTCAGCTGCAATACAGCGACAGCTTCACTATCGGGGCCGGCGCGGCGACGCCTGAGCGGCAGGCGTACGCGCCGCAGACATATCCGCTGCCGGCGGGTGTTGATGTGGTGGAAAACAACCATGGCAATCCGGTGCAGGCGTGGGGCAGCGGGCCGTTTTCGATTGCCACCGATGCGGCCCATTTTCCAACGGCCGCCGCCCCTTACCCGGGGAGCAGCGGCGCCGGATCGGACACCGGATTCACCCAGCGCGGCGGCAGCGGCGACTGGAGCATCGCGTACGGTCTGAGCAGCGAGTTCATCATCCAGTTTGATTACGTGCAGCAGCCGGACCGCGTGGATGTGAGCATCGGCTCGAGCGGAGGAAACATTTTCGGCGCCGGCAATCTGTCGCTGTTTTTCCGCACCACCGGGCATCCGACGTTTCCGGAAATCGGGATTTACAACGTCGGCGTCGGCGAGTTCAACACCGGGCTCACCTCGGGCATCGCCTCCAGTGACCAGTGGAACAACTACGCCATCCGCGTCGATATCCCGGGACGCGAAATCGAGGTGTTCACCAACGAGGTGTCGCGCGGCGTGATCGACCTCGGTACGCTCAACGGCGGCCTCTACGCCCCATTTCTCAACAACGCGTTTGTCGGCATCGGGGGGGCCGGCAACGACCGCCAGTGGAGCGACAATTTCCAGGTCGGTCTGCCAGTTCCCGAACCCGGAGCCGCCGCGCTGGCCGTGCTGGGTGGTCTGGGCCTGCTGCGTCGGCGTCGGCGCGCCTGAGGTATCGGCGTCTTCGCGCCGGAGAGGCATCGGCCGCTTCGCGCCTGAGTCATTCGATTGGCGAGCGTCGCAGTGCCGTGGCCATGCGGCATGATTCTTGATGCCGTTTGAAACCGGATATGCTTGGCGTCCCGTGCCCGGCTTGATCTCTGTTTCCTGTGCGCCGCCCCGTCCGTATTCGCGGCGGGTGAGACGCCCGTGGGGCGAGGGGCGCATTTTTCGCGGCCGGTTTCCGCTGTCGGTGGGTGGTGCCCGGTTCCGTCGGTGGCTGGTGCGCTTGGGGGCGCTGGTCGTGGTGCTGCGGGCGATTGGCGGGGTGGAAGGGGCCGAGCGGGGGGGTGAGGGATCCGGTGCCGCGCCGGCGGAGCGACTGCCGTCCGGCACCGTCGACGAGCCGTCGGCCCGCATTCTGGCTGAGCCTGACTCGGGCTGGGTGATTGAAGCGGAACTGGCGCCCGCGCTCGATTCGAACCGCCTGCCGCTGGGGCCGGATCCGCTGGAATTTCCGCAATGGCCGGCGGAGGAGGTGGCGGCCTTCGAGGCCGGGCGGCCGGTCAATCTCGGAGGCGGCTTGTGGTCCCCGGAGCGGTATCCGCTGCAACCCGCACCGCCTTGGCCCACGGTGGCTGTTCCGGAGCTGCCGCCGTGGCCGGGTGTGCTCAGCTGGGAATTGATGTCGAGGTTCAGCGCGTCCTCGGACTGGTGCGTCGACCCGCAGCGGGTGCTGGATGACGCGGTGCGGACGACGCTGGAGACGCATCTCGCGGCCCATGCGCGCGCCGCTTACCACCCGGTGCGTCTCTGGCTCCTGGCTGGCGGGCAATCGCTGGCGCAAGGGCTTGAGGAGGACGTCCTGCATCGGGCGGCCTTCGGGCCGGACCGGCCCGGGGTGCTGGTCGTCTGTGCGGTGGATGATCCGATGGCGGCCCGGGTGGTGGTGCCGCCTGTGCTGGGGATGCGGGGCGGCACGTGGTGGCACGGGGTGGTGCGGCGGGTGCCGCCGCGGCCGGCGGTTTCGCCTGGCGCGCAGCTCAGCCAGATGGTCCTCTGGCTCACCCTGGAGGCGGATGAGTTGCCGGCAATCGAGGCGGGCGCGGCCGGGTGGATGGCCGCGGACGCGGCGGACTCGGCCGGTGCCACGGTCAGGCTCTCCCCCCGGGCCTGGTGGCCGGCAGCCGCCATTCCGGTCATGGCGGTTCTGGCGCTCGTGTGGTGGCGGCGGCGCCGGTAAAACCTGGACATCGGCAAGGAAACCTGCAGGCCCGGCCGCGGACGGCCTACTGGTTGGCCAGCGTCTGGAGCAAGCCTTCCAGCGACCTCGCGAGGGCGAGGGGCGATGCTTCGTCGTTGGGGGCGGCCGGGGTCAGGTGGAGGAGAAGGTAGGGGGCGGGGGCGGCGCGCCAGCCGGCC
>JALRGF010000263.1 GCA_023253495.1 Verrucomicrobiales bacterium | reverse complement strand
GAACCGTGGGTTCGAATCCCACCCCCTCCGCCAATTTTTCCGCAGGGAACGGGGTTCTGGGGAACGGCGTGGCGAAGAGGCCGTTCGGTTGCATCCGTAACGGCGCTGATCCCACCGGCCACGACCGGATTTTCCCCCGCGAGGCAGGCAAGAGCGACCTCCCGCGAGACCGGCAAGAGCGACCCTGGCGGCTGCGGCGACCCGGCCTGTTGCGCGTATTATTTGTTGCCGGTGTCCGCGCCGGTCTGCCCGGGGCTTATCGCGCGGTGGCGGATCGTGCGGGTCTGACGGTTTTGGTCATCCTCGACGATCACCACTACCGGATCGAGGGACTCAAACTCCTCCGGCGTGACCCAGGCTTCGGCCAGGATGATGATCTTGTCGCCCCGTTGGAAATGCCGGGCCGGCGGTCCGTTCAGGCAGATCTGTCCCTGTCCGCGCTCGCCGGCCATCACGTAAGTCTGCCAAAAGACGCCGTTCGAGACATTGGTGATGTTCACATACTGAAACGGCCGGATGCCGCAGAGATCGAGCAGATCGGGATCGATGGTGATGGAACCGACGTAATTCAGGTCCGCCTCGGTGACCGTGGCGCGATGGATTTTGGCGATGCAGGCGCGGAGGAGCATGGGGGAGACGCAGGGGTCAGGGGACGGAAGGTGTTGTGAAAGGGAGGGCCCGGACCTTGGACCGGCCGGCAGTCTGCGGCCGGCGCATCATCGCCATGCGTTCCGGAGAGACTGCTCGAAAGCACCTCCCCTCACCGTCCGTGCTGATGTTCGATACCATATTCCACGATGGGGGACGTCCGGCGGGCCGGTCAACTGCGAATCCGCCGCCTGGCGCCACGGATATAACGGGGCGGTGCTGTCCCATGAGGTCACGGGCCACCAAGTGCAGCCGCAGGTGCAGATGAACGGCGTCGTGCCGCCGCATTGGACATCGAAGCCTTTGCAACGGTTGGCCAAGGAATCCGCCGGCTTTCCGGACCGGGGAGCCTGGGCTAGAACTGTCGTCCGATCGAAAGCATGACGTAATAGTCGGCGAATGAGGCATCGCCATGGCGCGGAATGCCGGTGGCCTGCTGCCACTGCTGATCGGGCACGCTTTGAAAGCGTTCATTGTAAAACACAACGGGCACGGACAATGATGCGCTCCATCCGTTTTTCATCCATGTCAGACTGGGTTCGACGGCAATATTCATGCCCGGACGACGGAACCCGTCACTGCTGCCCACCAGATCCTCCACAGGCTGTCCTTCGCTGCGCAGCCCCAGTCCCAGCGTGATGCCATGTTCACGACTGAGGGCCCACTCCACGCCCGAACGAACCATGAAAGTATCGCCAATGGACATCACAGCCTCGTAGGGATTGGAGCGGAAAGTGGGCACTCCGTTGTCGGTTTCCGGGGTGATGAGGTATGACGCCTGAAGGTATGTGGAAATGGTTTCGGTAAGGTTGTAGTAGCCGTACAGATCAACGGGAATCCCCCATCCGCCATCACCCGGTTGGATCGACTGGTCGACCGGCTGCGGGAAGTCGGTGGAGACGATGCGGCCGTTACGGTACGTCTTCCGGTAGCTCATGACGTCTTTTTCGCCGGTAGGCATGTCCACTCCCAGACTGATCCGGAGATTTCCGCGGAGCGGAGACGGGGCGGGAGCTGCAACCGCATTCTTACCATGGAGGCCAGCTTGCGGCGATCCATGACCCGCAGGATCCCAAACCCATGCATGCAGTCCCAACCGCATGTCACCAAAGCCGCTGGCTCCGGAATTCCATCGGCCAACCACCGGCAGTTCCCGGTTGTTTTCCAGATAGACCGGGCTTGACCGATGATTCTCCACCCATGCAGCATCCAGGGAGAAAGCGAACCGCGGCGTGAAGGCATAGTGGAAACCCAGGTTGAAGGTACCCAGCTCAGTCACCACCTCACTCCCCTGTTCCTCGCGTTCTTCCTGTTCATCATTGCCGATAAAGTGCCGGTCTGACCGCAGCCACCGGTAACCAAGGGACATCTGCAGGCCGGCAAAAGGTCGATCCCCCAATTCCAGGCCCATATCATATAATCCCGGAGGGGGACCGATGGGACAACGTCCGGCCACACACCCTTGGGCGCCGGCCGGCGACGCGGAAACGACCGCAGCCATGGAGGCAATCACAAACCAGACACTCAAAGCCGGCTTCTGCCGGTGCTCATCACTGTTATTGATTTTCATGACGAGGGTTTTGATCCGAAATCATTCGTCTGGTCGACCGGCAATGGACGAAACGGCGGCATCACCGGACCACTCGCAAGGATCCCGGGGCGAAGTATCCGCGGCGCCGGCCCCGCAACAGTTGCCCGCCACCACCCCAGCGTCCGGATCCACGCCCGCTCGACGATCGTTGGCTCAGGCTCCTGAACGACCAAATCCCTCAACACGGTCCTCCTCCGGGCGGCCCAAGCCTGATTCCCGGAGATCCACCCGCGGCCCGGTGGCTGGGGAAGCTGTCATCGGGGCACCACGCGCAGGCGGATGAACCGGTGGCGCGGGCGCTCCCCGGCGAACCGGCAGGTCAGCGTGCGGTGACCTTCCGCGTTGGTGCTGGCGCGGTCGGGTACGAGGGAGGTGCCGTCGCCGGGGTCGGGCACCCAGGAAATGAGGTCGTCGGACAGTTCGACCATCACGCGCGCCTGATCGGCTCCCACCCGCTCACCCCACGCCAGGAACACGGTGCCAGCGGCGTCGGCAAACGTCGCCGGGGGTGCGGTCAGCGCGTAGTCGAGCAGGGAGGCAAAACCGATGACGGACAGGGCGTCGCTTTCCCCCGGGCTGCCCCCCGGCTGGCGGCTCGGCCTCCAGTGGGCGGCGACCGCGGGATCGGGGCGGGATTCGGGGCGGATGAGGGTGAGCGACCAGCCGAGGCCGTCGGCTTCCGGCGGCCACGGCAGAGAGTCTTCGTATTTCAGATCGGCGATGACGGCGCCGGCGCGATCGACCAGGGTGATGCGGTCGCCGTTGTTGGCGAGGCGGGCTCCGGCGGCGAACGTGCCGGCGATCGGGCGCCCGGTGCCGTAGCGGGCCTCGAAGGCGGCGCGGTCCTCGACGACCAGCGCGCGGGCGCCCGGGGCCAGTGTGGTGATCGCGCTGCCGGTGAAGGTGAAGGAAATGCCGTTGGTGAAAGCGACGCCGGTGAGGTCGATCGGGCGCTCTCCGATGTTCATGATCTCGAGGAACTCCTCGGCGGCGATCCCTGCCGGGTGGTAATGGATTTCCGAGAGGGCGAGGTTCCCGGCGGTGGCCGGATCCACGGTTCCGGTGTTGGTGACGGTGAGAGAGCCGGTGCCGACGGGAGATCCGTCGTGGTCCACGGCGGTGAAGGCGAAAGCATTGGCACCGACGACGACCGGCAGCGTCAGCCGCCACCGGCGACCGTCGAGCCAGGTCACCGGAGCGGCTTCGGGCGGGCTGCCGTTGCGGGAGACGAGGATGGAGCGGACGTCGATCCATCCGGTCCCCTCGACCACCGCGGACGGCTCCGCCGTGGTGACATCCGCACCGCCATTGGTAGTGACGGCGAAGGCGACCGCGGGGAACTGCGAGTTGATCTGGGAAAGCACATAGTTGCGCCGGCTGGTCACATAGCTCCGGAAGGTGGGGGCGTACTGGGGGCGGTTGGCCACGGCGGACGAATTGAGATGATCGATGACCGGGTCGAGAAACGTGTTGTTGAACGCGATGCGGCAGAGGTGGCGGAGGTGGCCGGCGTAGAGCCGCCGGTTCGCCGGCAGGTTGAGCACGGCCGCCAGACGGTGGGTGCCGCCGCCGTAAATGCTGGCGGTGGGGCCGTAATAGAACGCGTGGTCCTGGTCCCAGGGAAAGAGCATCACCTTCCGGTCACCGGGACGCACGTAGAGCTGGATGTTGTGGGCCAGGCCGTTGTTGTAGGTGTCGGCCAGCCCGACGAGCACATTGAGGGCGAAGACGCGCATCCAGTTGTCCGCGTCCATCACCGCCGAGGTGTTGGCGTAGAGCGTGGCGGACGACGATCCGAACGCCTGACCCAGAGCCATGATCCGCTCGAAGTCATCGCGCTCCTCGTTGTTCTGCGGGATGTAGTTGAACCGATAATTGTCTTTCGAGGGGCCGAAATTCCGGATCTCGGTGTCGAGGTGCGCGTTGTACGGGTTTTTCAGGCTGTCCGGGCGACCGTCGACGGTGGAAGTCGGGTGATAGATCAGCTCCTGTTTGAAGAGCAGACCGTCGGCACCGTCGGGAAAGGCTTCCTCCAGATAGCCGTTGCCGAACCGCTGCAGCTTCAGCTGGGCCCGGCGGTTGCCTTCCGCGGCCCGCGGGGTCTGGAAATAGACCGCGTCGTCGTAGTTGGCCGGAATGCCGCCGGCCCGGTTGGCGATGGCATGAAAGAGCATTTCGTTGACACTCGGCCCGAGCGAATTTTCCAGCCAGCCGCCGCCGTCGGTGCGCGGCATGTTGAACGCGCCGTCGATGACCACCGTGGTCAGCCCGCCCCGGAACGGACGGTCATGGCCGAACTGGATGTTCCAGCCGGCGCGGTTCCCTTGTCGGCCGTAGGGGGCCGAGCGCAGCCGTACCGCGGCGTCGTACCAGACTTCCTGATCGTTGTAGACCACGGTGCACGGCCAGCGGAAATCGGAGACGCTGTGCACCGGGTTGTGCAGCTCGTTGGCGTCGGCCGCCGTCATAAACATCCGCATCTTGTTGCGCACCGGCTGGCTCGACACCCCGGCATCGCCGACCCGGTACAACGCCCGCGAGGCCGGCCCGCGCGGCGGAAAATCCGCCGCCACCCCGGCCCCATCGACCGCCCGCACATAAAACTGCACCGACACTCCGGTCGACTGGCCCGGCAGCACCCCGAACAGCCGGCCGTCCGCATCCGGCCCCATCGGCACACTCTGCCACGCCCCCTGGCTCACGCTGAAAAAGAGGGTCGCCGAGGAGAGTCCGTCCGGATCAGCCGCGGAGACCGAGACCCGCACCGGCTGGCTGGCCGCCGGGACCAGCGGGCTGTGGCGCAGGCCGTCAAAGGTCGGACCGGCATGGGCCACCCGCCGGGAATTCGCCGCACCGGGTGTGCCGGAAACCGACGGCTGCCGGAGAATCGTCGTGCGGGCGGCACGGTTGAGGTACAGCCGCGAATTGAGCTGGGGCGAGCCACTGAGCCATTTCGCGCGGTAGGAAATTTCGTAAGTTCGGGAGGCGCTGAACGGACGGTTCCCGGCCACGGTGGTGGACGCATTGTTGTACGTGTGCTCGAGCGGGCCGGTGGCCACGAGGTGCAGAACCTGGCCAGTCCCGCCGGGATCGACCACCACCCGGCTCCGCTTGTGGGTGCCGAGCAACCGCCAGTGCGCCGCCCCGCCGCCCGCCACGTCATTCTCGAACGTGCCATTCTGAATCAACTGGACCCTCGTGCCATCCGGGTCCTCAAGGACCGAAATGTCATCGACCAGTGCCTCCCCGGCATCGAGAAACCCGAGCAGAAACTCCTTCCAGTTCGACGGGTTGTTCGATCCCGGCGGTTCGCCGCCGGTGGCGCGGTAGGTGACCGTCTGCCACTCGCCGCGGGCCGACTCATCGCTGGCCGCCCACGTCTCCGCGCGCCGCCCGTCACCGCGCGGGTCGCGTCGCTCCAGCGTCGATCCACCGCCGTCCGCCGCCTCCGGCCACCGGCCGCCGTCAAAATACGGCACTTCATCGACCAGCCCGCCGGTCGCATCGCGCAGCCGCACGCGGTCGCCGCGGTTCGCCAGGCTGCCGCTGAACTGGTCGCGGCGGACCACCAGATAGCCGCCGGGCCCCAAGGTGGTGCCGGCCGGAAAAACGAAACTCACCGCGTCACTGAGCCGCCAGCCGGCCAGATCCACCGCAACTGTCCCCGGATTGTGCAGCTCGATCCATTCATCCGGATTTTCCGCAAAGGGAATTGAGCCCGCCGGGTCGGCGTAGGTCGGGCGCGCGTGATAGGAAATCTCGTTGATGACCACCGGGGCGGGCGGCAGCGGAGACAGTGGGGACGCCACCGCCGTTTCGCCATCAACCACTGTCAACGCCAGGTCGATCACCGCTTCCGGGCCGCCATCAGAGGCCAGCGGCCACAGCTCGACCGCCAGCACATTGGCGCCCGCCCGCAACCCGGCTCCGGAACCGGAAATCCCGAAGGCACCCCGTCCCGTGCCCTCGCCCAGCCGCTCGCCATTGAGAAACACCACCGCACGGCCCTTGAGCATGCCGGTGAGCAGAATCTGCGCATTGGGATACGGGCCGCTCCAGGCAAAGGATCGTCGCAAATAATAGACCTCACGGCCGGCCGGCAGCCCGGTCACGGGTACCGGCGGCGTGACCGCTCCCGCCGTACCCAGCGGCGCGTCCCCCGCCACCCACTCAGCATCGGAAAACCCATCGAGCGCCGTCCACTCGGCCGGCGGCGGGGAGTCGCCCGGATCATATTTCCACGGGCCCCCGGTGACAAAAACCGCGCGCGGCGGCACCTCGACGGGCACGGGGAAATTGACCGCCCCGGGAGTGCCCCCGTCCGCCGCACTGGCCACCCACGAGGCCGCCGGTTCACTCGGCAGCTCCGCCCACCGCTTGGCCAGGCTCGGTCCGCCGCCGTCCGCCGCCGGCGGCCAGTCTCCGCCATCGCGGTACTCGACCCGATCCATCATCCGTCCCCAGCGTTCATGCAGTCGGACTTCCTCGCCGGCATTGTCCAGCCGCCCGCTGAACGGCCCGAGCGCCCCGGCCGGCGTCCCCGCCACGGCGGAAATGACCAGATACGCCCCGGGCTCCATCACCGTGCCCTCCGGCACCGTGAAGTTCACCCCGCCGCGCAGCGACCACCCGCCAACATCCACGCGGATCGACATCGGATTGTGCAGCTCGATCCACTCGGGGCCGGCCGCGGTCGCCGGCAGCACCGGATCAGCCGGATGATACATCAGCTCATTGATCGTCACCACGCTGTCCGTGGCCGCCCACGCCTTGATCGAGGCCACTCCAAACAAAACCGCCGCCCGGCTCAGGGCGGCGCGCACTCGGGGGATGTCGCGCATGCCTGAGAGTGCGGACAGGACCACGGCTCCGCAACCGCCAATCACCGTCCCTCGCCGTCCCTGGCGCCGAGCGCACTCCTGTTTGTGAGCGTTGGTCGCGGGAAATGATTGAACTCAAGCGCATTTTTCGGCACAAAGACCGAGGATAAATCCTGACTCCCTTCAGCCAACTCCTGAATCCCCATGAAAACCACCGCTCTTCGCGTGCTGGCCCTGGCCTGCGCGCCGGCGCTTCTGTCCTTGAACGCATTTGCCGCCAGCTTCGTGGCCAATCCGAGCTTCGAGGCCGACTACAACGAAACCTGGCCACACTACGGCCCGCTGAGCGAGTGGACACACGGTGGAGGCACCGGCACCAACCGCGCCGGCGGTCCGTTCCACAATGCAGGCACCCCCATCCCGGATGGCACCCAGGTCGCTCTGCAACAGGGCAGCGGCCAGGTCAGCCAGACGATTACCGGCCTGACTCCCGGCCAGACGTATTGGATTCAATTCCTCTACGACGTGCGCGCCTGCTGCGGGTCATTCGCCATGGACCTGG
>JALRGF010000213.1 GCA_023253495.1 Verrucomicrobiales bacterium | reverse complement strand
ACTGGTTGAGGGCGATAAAGACGCGGCGGAATTCGAGGGCGTGGTAGGCGGCGCGGCACTCGGTGACCACCGCGTGCAGGCGTTCGAGCACCCAGCGGTCGACCAGGGTGAGGTCGGCCGCGGCGACGGCATGGCGAGCGGGGTCGAAGCCGTGGCGGTTCCCCAGCAGGATGCGCAGGGTGTTGCGGATGCGGCGGTAGGCCTCGGTCGTCTGGTCAAAAAGATCGACGGAAAACGGCACTTCCTCGCGGTAGTCGACGCTGGCCGCCCAGAGGCGGACGAGGTCGGCGCCGTATTTGTTGTAGAAAAATTCAGCGTTGATCGGTTTGTCGCCCGACTTGGAGATTTTTTCGCCGGTCGAATTGTCGATGACGAATCCGTGGGTGAGCACGCGGCGGTAGGGGGCGGCGCCGCGGACGATCACGCTGAGCATGAGCGACGACTGGAACCACCCGCGGTGCTGGTCGGTGGCTTCGAGGTACAGGTCGGCCGGGGCGCCGCCGAGTTCCGGGCGGCGGTCGAGCACGGCGGCGTGGCTGGAGCCGGAGTCGATCCAGACGTCAAGGGTGTCGCGGCCGCGGGTGACGCCCGCGGGCAGGCCGGCGAGCGCGGCCCATTCGGCATCGGATTTTTCAAACCACGCGTTGGTGCCAAGTTCGGCGACGACGTCGGCCACCTTGCGCGCGACCTCGGCCCGGAGGATCGGCTGTCCGGCCCCGTCGTAGAAGACGGGCAGCGGCACGCCCCAGGTCCGCTGTCGGCTGATGCACCAGTCGGGACGGGACTCGACGGTGCCGAAAATCCGGTTGCGTCCCCACGACGGGATCCATTCGACCTCGTCGATCGCCTGGAGGGCGCGCGGGCGGACGTCGTCGATGCGGATGAAGAACTGCGGCACCGACCGGAAGATGATGGGGGTTTTCGACCGCCAGCAGTGCGGGTACTGGTGGACGTATTTTTCGCGGGCGACCAGCGCGCCTTTGTCGGCGAGCAGGGCGATGATCGGCTCGTTGGCGTCGAAGACGTGGGTGCCGGTGAGGAATTCGAGGCCGGTTTCAGCGGTGAAGCGGCCGAGGTCATCGACGGGTGAGAGCAGTCCGAGGTTGTTGTCGCGGCCGGCGAGGTAGTCGTCGGTGCCGTGGCCCGGGGCGAGGTGGACGGCGCCGGTACCGGTTTCGGCGGTGACGAAGAGGCCGGTGACGATCCGGGAGGTGCGGGGGAGGAACGGGTGGCGGGCCTCGCGGCCTTTGAGTTCGGCCCCTTTGACCCGACGGACGGTGTGCTCGAGGGTGAGGCCGGTTTTTTTCTGGAAGTCTTCGAGCAGAGCGGCGGCGACCAGATAATTGCCGGCGGCGGTCCCGTTGCGGGTGAAGGTGCCGACGACGTACTCGAATTCCGGGTGCAAGGCGATGCCGAGGTTGGACGGCAGCGTCCATGGAGTGGTCGTCCAGATGACGAAGTGAAAATCGTCGTCGACCGCCGGGACGGCGACGAAGATGGCGGGTGAGGTTTTTTCCTTGTATTCGACCTCGGCTTCAGCCAGCGCGGTCTGGGCGCCGTAGCTCCAGAGCACCGGGCGCTGCGACTGGTAGACCAGTCCTTTTTCCACGCAGGTGGCGAAGACGCGGATGATGTCCGCCTCGTAGGCGCGGTCGAGCGTGAGGTACGGATTCCACCAGTCGCCGAAAACCCCGAGCCGGCGGAAGCTGGTGCGCTGGATGTCGATGAACCGCCGCGCAAAGGCTTCGGCGCGGGTGCGCACTTCAGCCGGGCTCAGGCCGGCAGCCTCACGCACCACCTTGAATTCGATCGGCAGCCCGTGGCAGTCCCAGCCGGGAACGTAGGGGGTTTCGAAGCCGGCCATGGTCCTCGACTTGAGGACCAGATCCTTGAGGATTTTGTTGAGAGCCGTGCCCATGTGGACATCGCCGTTGGCGAAGGGAGGGCCGTCGTGCAGCACGAAGCGCGGCGCCCCCTGCGCCCGGCGCCGGGCCTGGATGCGTTCGTAGAGTTTCGACTGCTCCCATTTTTCCAGGCGCACCGGTTCGCGCGTGACCAGGTCGGCGCGCATCGGAAAATCCGTTTTCGGCAGGAGCACCGTATTTTTGTAGGTGTCGGCGGGCGCGGGGCCGCGGGGTGTGGGCTGGCTCATGGGAAAAAAGCACGGCGGCCGCTGGGGCCGCCGGGAAACAAAGACACGCACCTTAAACCTCCTTGGCATGGGGTCAAGGTGGGGCGGGCCCCTGGGCAACGGGTGGGACCTTCCGGGAGAGCAAATGACTTGCCAAGGGACGTCTTGTGAACGACTCACGCCCGTTTCCCTCGTCGTGTCACTGCACTCACCGGCCACCACCCTGCTGTCAATGTCCCCTGCCCATCCGCTGCGGATCGGGGTGGTGGGCACCGGCTTTATTGCCAGCGGCCTGCTGGCGGTGGTGGCGGCGCGCGCGGACATCCGGGTGACGGGCCAGCTGACGCGCCGTCCGTTATCGCAGGTCCGTTCGGTGCGCCCGGAGCTGCTGACCCGGAGTGTGGACGAGTTGGTGGAGGCGGCGGATGTTATCGTCGAGTGCAGCGGCACGGTGCGGCATGCGGCGGAGGTGGTGGCGGCGGCGATGGCGGCGGGCAAGCCGGTGGTGACGATGAATTCGGAATTTCATGTCACGGTGGGGTCGCATTTCGTCGGGCGTGGCGGGCTGTTGACCGAGGCGGAGGGGGACCAGTCGGGCTCATTGGCGGCGCTGGCGGAGGAGGCGCGGGACATGGGGTTTGAGCCGAGGATTTTCGGAAATACCAAGGGGTATCTGAACCTGAACCCGACCCGCGAGGACATGGTGTACTGGGCCGGCCGGCAGGGGATCCGTCTGGAGCAGGTGACGGCGTTCACTGACGGCACGAAGGTGCAGATTGAGCAGGCATTGGTGGCCAACGGGCTGGGGGGGACGATTCTCCGGACCGGTCTGATGGGGCCGCGGGCGGACACGGTGGCGGAGGGGGTGGAGCAGCTGTGGGCTGAGGCTTGCGGCGTCGGGCGCCCGTGTGCCGATTTTGTGGTCACCCCGCAGTGGCCGGGGAGCATTTTTGTCAGTGCCACTCATCCCACCGCTGATCCGGCCACGCTGGCGTACTTCAAGCTCGGCCCCGGACCGCTCTACACCCTGGTCCGGCCGTACCACCTCTGTTTTCTGGAAATCGGCAAAACCCTCAACCGCCTGCGCCAGGGCCGCGGCGTGCTGCTCGACAACAGCTCCCACCCCCGCATCAGCGTGGCCGCGGTGGCCAAAAGCGACCTGCCGGCCGGGACCCGCATCGCCCGCGGCATCGGCGGCTTTGAAGTGCGCGGGGAATCGGTGCGGATCGTGGAGCACCGCGACCACGTGCCGATCGGGCTGCTCGAGGACGCGGTGGTGACCGCGCCGGTGACCGCCGGTCAGCGGCTCTCGTGGGCGGACATCGAAGTGCCGGATTCCCTCGCGCTCGCGGCGTGGCGCGGAATTTTGGATCGCGCGGAGGGAGGGGAGGCGGGGGGTTAGGGCGCAGCGCTGCTCAGCGGCGGCGGGCGAGCAGCGCCAGGCTGCCAAGGGCGAGAAAGCCGATCACAGCGGGCTCGGGGACCGGGGTGATGCGCACGCCGCTCAGGGCGATTTCGTCACGGCTGCCCAAGCCGGCGACGTCGTCGCTGCCCCAGCGCAGATAGTAGTCAGCACCTGCGGGCAGCTGGAGGCCGGTGAGGGCGAGCGAGCGGGGTGTGCTCTCCCAGGTGACGGGGGCCGCGCCGGCGGCTTCCGGCGAGACGAGGTCAAATTCCGGAGGGCCTGGGGTGAAGAGGGAATTGTCGCCGGAATGGAGGAAGCGGAAGCTGCTGGAGCGGCCCTGATCGTTGTAGAGCCAGGAGGTCCATTCGACTTGCAGTGAGGTGACGGTCACGCCGGTGTCGTTGTGGAGCCGGAGGGTGAACATGCCGGGGGTCCAGAAGGTGCCGGTCGGCTGGACCCCGAGGGCGGTGACGCCACTGCCGACATCGAACGCATAGACGCCGGCGGACGACTCGCTGCCGGTCGAGGTTCCGAGACCGCCGGAGAGGTCGCCACCGAAGACGGCAGGGGTACTGGTCAGCGGGCCGTCGGCATTGATCGCCCAGCGGTTGGAATCAAGCTGCCCGCTGCCGGGGGCGCTGGTGGCCCAGACGGCGGGGGCGGTGAAGCCGGTGAAGCCGGCTTCGGCCGGAGCATGCAGGGAGTGCAGGCTGAGGGCGGCGGTGGCGGAGCCGGCGAGCGGCAGGGTGAGGGGGAGCAGGCGGAACAGGGGGAGGAGGCGTTGGAGGGACATGGGTGGGTATGGGATGGGATGGAGAGGGGGAGGACGCGTGGTGTTTCCGGGGGCGGGGTGGGCGCGGAAACGGCGGGGCCGGCGCGGGTCTTTCACCGCGCTGGAAAGGAGTCGTCAATTCCCGTCCGGGTGCCGGTGCTTGCCCCGGGCTGAAGCGGCTGGTATCGGAGAGGGATGCGTCTCTCGAAAAAGGCGGAGTATGCGCTCCGGGCCATGGTGGCAATGGGTCGCCGGGACCAGCGGCGTCCGGTGGCTATCCATGAACTTGCCGAATCCGAGCGGGTTCCGGTGAAATTTCTCGAGCAGATCCTGCTTGAGCTCAAGAATGGCGGCTTGTTGCAGAGCAAGCGCGGGGTGGGAGGCGGGTACCTGCTGAACCGTCCGCCGGCGACCATTTCGCTGCGGGAGATTGTGGAGTTGATGGACGGGCCGTTTGTGCCGATGGCCTGTGCCCTGCCCGGCACGCCGGGGCGCTGCGGGTGCGGCCAGCAGAAACCGTGCGGTCTCGGAGCGGTGTTCGGGGAACTGCAGGAGCAGGTGCAGCGGTTCCTCGGCGGACGCACGCTGGCGGATGTCATCGAACGCGAGGCGTCGCTGGCCCCCACCTTTGAAATCTGAACGGGGGCGGAGAACCGGAACGGGACCAGGGAGACATGCCGCGATGAACGAACTTTTTGACACCGCCGCCGG
Source organism: Verrucomicrobiales bacterium (assembly GCA_023253495.1). Taxonomy (GTDB): domain Bacteria; phylum Verrucomicrobiota; class Verrucomicrobiia; order Verrucomicrobiales; family V1-33; genus CAJBME01. Next base: position 913 of record JALRGF010000213.1, on the reverse strand, counting down.
CACGGCCGGGGAAGACGAGTCGGCTCCGGGCGCCGGCTGGGCGGAGCCATTGGCGTCGAGGATGCGGCCGCGCGGGCTGGACGACTATGTCGGGCAATCGCACCTGCTGGCTCCGGGGCGACTGCTGCGCCGGGCGGTGGAGGCGGACCGGTTCACCTCCATGGTGTTTTACGGACCGCCGGGAGTGGGAAAAACCAGCCTCGCCCGGATCATCGCACGCCATACCAGAGCCCGGTTCATCAACCTGAGCGGGGTGGAATCCAGCGTGGCCGACATCCGCCAGGCGACCGAAGCGGCCGAAGCCGAAAGGCGCCTGCGCCGGCGCAGCACCATCCTCTTCGTCGACGAAATCCACCGCTTCAACAAGGCGCAGCAGGACGTGCTCCTGCCGGCGATCGAGCGCGGTACGGTCCGCTTCATCGGGGCCACCACCCACAATCCGTTCTTTTACCTCAACGCCCCGCTGGTCTCGCGCTCCCAGATTTTCCAGCTCGAGCCGATTCCCGAGGCGGAGATCATCACCCTGCTGGAGCGGGCGATGGGCGACCGCGAGCGCGGATTCGGCTCCCTGCGGCTGGAGGCCGACTCGGAGGCGCTCCGCCACCTCGCGGTCATGGCGGACGGCGACGCCCGCAAGGCCTTGACCGCGCTGGAGCTGGCCGTGCTGACCACCCCGCCCGACGCCTCCGGGGTCATCCGTCTGACCCTTGGCGTGGCGGAGGAATCGGTGCAGAAAAAAACCATCGTCTATGACGGTGACGGCGACGCCCATTACGACACGGCCAGCGCTTTCATCAAGAGCGTCCGCGGCAGTGATCCCGACGCGGCGCTCTACTGGCTGGCCAAAATGATCCACGCCGGAGAAGACCCGCGCTTCATCGCCCGCCGCCTCGTCATCGCCGCCAGCGAGGAC
>JALRGF010000099.1 GCA_023253495.1 Verrucomicrobiales bacterium | reverse complement strand
CCCGGGTACCCTCAGCAATTCCTCCCGGCGCGACTCGGGTGCCGCCGCAGGCCGGCGTCAGGCCGGCCGGGGTCAACCGGTGGTTGGAGCCGCGCCGGATCCGGTCCAGCCTGGTCCTCATGAAATCCTTGGTTCATTCGGAAAACCTGTGGCACCGCCCGTGGCAGGCGGCCCGGGCGGTGGTGGCGGTTCTGGCGGCGATGGCCGGGACCGCGGTGGCCGATGATCCGTACGAGCGCGAACCCATCAACTACTGGACCACCCCGCTGACCGACGCGGTGACCCGCTTCGCCAGGGACCTGGAGAGCGGCGACCTCGTCCTCGACGCCACCACGGAATTGAGCTGGCTGCGCGGTGTGCTGGCCGCCCTCAAAGTGCCCGAATCCTCGCAGGTCATGGTCTTTTCCAAAACCAGTCTGCAGCGGAGCCGCATCAGCCCGGACACTCCGCGGGCCCTGTATTTCAACGACGAGGTCTATGTCGGCTGGGTGCCGGGCGGGGCCATCGAACTGGCGGCCATGGATCCGGCGGTCGGTCCGGTCTTTTTCCTGCTGGAGCGGCCTGCGCCGCCGGTGGTCCACGCCGCCGGGCAGACCGCGGCCGGCCAGGCGGTCGTCGTGCGCGACCAGGAATGCCTGAGCTGCCACGCCGGCCCGATGACCGGCAATGTGCCCGGCTATATGGTCCGCTCGGTCTACCCGGACACCCAGGGGAACCCGATCCTCACCGCCGGCACCAAACTCACCGGCCACCACAGCCCGATCGAGGAACGCTGGGGCGGATGGTACGTCACCGGCAGCCACGACCCGATGCGGCACCTCGGCAACGCCCTCGCCCGGGAAACACCCCGGGGCGCAGACCTCGACATGGAAGCGGGGGCCAATGCCTCCTCGCTGGCCGGATACTTCGACGTCTCCCGCTACCCGCTCGACCAGAGCGACATCGTCGCCCTGATGGTGCTCGAGCATCAGGTCACCCTGCAGACGATGATGACCCAGGCCCACTACGCGGTGAAATCCGCCCTCTACCGCGAAGAGGCCATGCGCCGCGAAATGCCTGACGCCGGCCCGAGCCTCGGCGATTCCACCCGCCGCATCATCACCCATGAAGCCGTGCGCCTGATCAAAAACATGCTTTTTGCCGACGAAGCAACGCTTGCCGACGAAGGGGTGTCGTCATCCTCCTCCTTTCCCGAGGACTTCGCCCGCGGCGCGCCTCGCGACGCCGCCGGTCAGTCGCTCAAAACCCTGCACCTCGGCAGCCGCCTGTTCAAGAACCGCTGCAGCTACCTGATCCATTCACCATACTTCGACGCCCTGCCGGCCCGTCTGCGCGAGGAACTGTCCCGGCTCATGCGCGAGGCGCTCGCCGGCGAGGACCCGCATCAACTCGCCCCGCACCTGCGCCCGGAGGAGAAAGCCCGCATCGTCAGTATCCTGCGCGCCACCAAACCGGAATTTGCCGGGACCTGGTAAAGGCGCCCGCGCAGGGCGTCCGGACCTGCTGAGAATGCCGGAGCCGGACGCCGGAAGGATGCGGGAGTCCTCAAGGCGGCAGTCGCTCCGGTCAAGGCGCCGGCGGAGCGCCGCCGGCTCAGACGAAACCGGCCGGCAGGGCCAGCGCACCGCGCAGCCGGGCCATGTATTCGCGGCGCGGGATGTCCCGGGCTCCGAACTGCCGGAGATGCGGCGTGGTCCACTGGGTGTCGAGCAGGACATAGCCGCGGTCCCGCAACCGGTCGACCAGCGCGACCAGCGCCACCTTCGAGGCATCGGCCGTGCGGCTGAACATGCTTTCGCCGAAAAAGGCGGCGCCCAGAGCGACCCCGTACAGACCGCCGACCAGCTCGCCATCACGCCACGTCTCCACCGAATGAGCGTGCCCGAGCGCGTGCAGGCGCACGTAGCTTTTGTAGATGGTATCGTCAATCCACGTTTCGCGGCGGTCGGCGCACCCGCGCATGACGTCGCCGAACGCCGTGTTCACGCGCACCTCGAAGGGGGCTTTTTTCAGCGTGCGCCGCAATCCGTGCGGCACATGAAACCCATCGTCCAGCGGAATGATCCCGCGCGGGTCGGGCGAGAACCAGCCGAGTTCGCCGTTCTCCATGGCCATGGGAAAGATGCCCGACGCGTAGGCGTTGAGCAGCAGCGGAGGATCAAGCAGGGGCCGTCGGTTCGCCATCGGCGTCGGGGACTGGAGGCGGGTCACGGGAGGCTCGGGAATCTCAGGACGGCGCTATCCTAAAAGCATTCCCGCCCCGATCCAAACCGGAAAATCCCCGGTGATTGCTCCTTGCGCCGCCCCGGCCCCTGCCGCCATGCTGCCGCGATGCGCCACACGGCCATTTACCCGGGCAGCTTTGATCCGGTCACCAACGGTCACCTCGATGTCATCGGACGCGCCGCACGCCTGTTCGACCGCGTCGTCGTGGCCGTCGCCTTCAACGAACTCAAACAACCGCTCTTCGCCCCCGAGGAACGCATCGAACTGCTGCAGCAGGCGACCGCCGGCCTGCCCGGCGTCGAGGTCACCGCCTTCCGCGGGCTGCTCGTCGACTTCGCCCGCGAATGCCAGGCCGGCGTGGTCGTGCGCGGGCTGCGCGCCATCTCGGATTTCGAATTCGAGTTCCAGATGGCCCTGATGAACCGCAAGCTGCACCCGGAACTGGAAACGTGCTTCCTCACCCCCAAGGAGGAACTGACGTACCTGAGCTCCCGCCTGATCAAGGAAATCGCCCGCCTCGGAGGCCCCGTCGACGCCTTCGTCCCAGCCCCGGCCGCCCGCGCCCTGCGCGCCAAATTCGCCCGCCCCGCCTGACCATGAGCGCCCCGTCCCGCACCCCGCCGCCGCCCGCCGGAAGCCGCCTGCTCATCGACCTGACCGAGCTGCCGGACGAAGGCCGTCTGTTCGAAGGCTCACTGCCCGCCAGCGTCTTCGACCTCGAACCCGGCGGCCCGCGCCCGCTCTCACCGCTGCACTACCGGCTGTGGGTCGAACGCGACGGCGACCACCTCACGGCCAGCGGCGAGCTGAGCGCGGACTTTTCCTTCGAGTGCGTGCGCTGCCTTGAGCCCTTCGACGACCGCATCACTCTGGACGGCTACCAGCTCGAGGAGGAGGTGGACGCGAAATCTCCGAGCATCGATTTGACAGACCGGGTTCGGGAAGATATTCTGCTTGCCCTTCCGGGTCACCCCCGCTGCGAGGAGGCGTCGCTCACCCCGCGCGCCTGTCCCGCATCGGAGATGTTCCCGAAAGTGGGCGACATCATTTCCGATCTTCCGGAAGAGACATCCACCCCGGCCGACTCCCGGACCATCTGGGGCGCTCTGGATCAGCTCGACCTGAAGTCCACCCCGAAATCCCCGGAAAATCCCCGCCGCAACCACTAACCTGATCACGCCATGGCCGTACCCAAGCGCCGCAAATCCAAAATGAAGCAGAAGTTCCGCCAGTTCGCGAACCGGTGGCGTGCGCCCCAGCTCGCGACCTGCGGTGATTGCGGCGCGGCCAAGCCGTCGCACATCGCCTGCCCCAGCTGCGGCACCTACAACGGCCGCCAGGTCCTCGCCATCGAGTCGGCCGACTGATGCTCCTCGTCAATGGCGAAGCCGTCTCCCCCGAGCTGCTTGAGGGAGAGTTTCGCGCGATCAAAAGCCAGGCGGAAAGCCTGAGCAATGTCAGCTGCTGCGAACGGGACCCCGAGTTCCGCGCCATGGCCCGCGACCACGTCGTCGCCCGCCTGCTCCTCCATCAGGAATCCCAGCGCCGCGCGCTGGCGGTCACCGAGGAGGAAATTGACGAGACCCTCGCCCGTATTGAGGGCGATCACGGCGGGCGCGACGCCCTGCTCAACCACCTCGGGCTTCACCCGTGCCAGATCACCGAGGTCCGCGCCGACATCGCCAACGGCCTGCGCGTCGAAAAAACCCTGCGCGCCTGCCTCGGCCCGCCACCGGATCCGACCGAGGCCGACCTCCGCGCCTTTTATGACGCGCACCTCGACGACTATCTGACCGAGGAGGAGATCCGGGCCACCCACCTTTTCAAGCAGGTGCGCCGGGCCGAGGACCGCCAGCGGATTTATGATGAACTCCGGGACATCCGGCGGCGTGCCCGGGCCGGAGAGGATTTTGCGCAGCTCGCTCACGAGCACACGGACAAGGAGGACAAGCTGACCGACCTCGGGTGGTTCCGGCGCCACGATTTCATGGACGAGTTCAGCACCATCGTCTTTTCGCTCGACGAACACGAGATGAGCCCGGTCTTCGCGAGTTACTTCGGGCTGCACCTCGCCCAGTGCACCGGGCGCCGGCCGGCGGTCCCCCGGCCGTTCGATGAGGTGCGCGCCGCGGTGCGCGACCGCCTGATCGCCGCGGATCAGCCGGAAAAAAGCCGGCAG
>JALRGF010000093.1 GCA_023253495.1 Verrucomicrobiales bacterium | reverse complement strand
GGGCCGCAGGGGACTGCGGCGGTCCCGGGGGCTGGGGCGACGGGCCGCAGGGGACTGCGGCGGTCCCGGGGGCTGGGGCGACGGGCCGCAGGGGTCTGCGGCGGTCCCGGGGGACAAAGATCCCGGGGGACTTCAGACCTCGATGGTTTCGGGGCGGTCGGCGAGGGCGCGCTCCGAGATCCGGTCATCTTCGAGCGGGCGGAAGCGTTCCGCTTTGAAGGCGCGTTCGGGAAATGGCGGGGTGGAGGATTTGGGGTTGTGCAGGCCGACGAGGGTGACGGCGATCTCGCCTTCCTCACCTTGCAGGTTGATGCCCAGGGTGACGTCGCGGACGACGTAGGTCACGCCGGCCTTGGGCAGGGCGACATAGAATTTCTCGATTCCCAGAGGGAATTGATCGTCGATGCACACAACTTTCTGTCCGGCCATCATGGTGGTGTACTGATGGCACGGTGGGCGGCGGAGTAAAGTGGATCGATGGAGGGTCGGGCGGGGGAGGGGCCGCCCGGTCAGGGGCGCCGATGGCGATGGACCGGCTGCCCCCGGTGGGACGTGCCGGGCGGTTCTCGGCGGCGGCTGCTTATTTTTTCGCCTGACCGGCGCGGGCGGCCGCCATCCAGACCAGGGCGATACCGGAGAGCTCGAGGAACCAGTTCATTTTCACGCCGATGAAGCGGGTTTTGAGCAGGGAGTCGACGTGGTGGAAAGAAATGGCGCGCACGGCGATGAAGGTGCCCAGCAGCGACAGGCCCGCGAAGAGGAGGGGATGGCGTTTCCAGAACGGACGAAAGCGGACGAGGGCGACGACGGATGTGGACAAGGCGACGCCGAGCGTGGCGAGCACCACGGCTTTCTGGACCCCGCGGCGTTCAGCATACCACCCCTGGCTGCGGGCGGCCACCCGGCCGAGGTCGGTCACGAGGCTCTGCAGATCGAGTTGTTTGTTGAGGCAGAGCAGGCCCATGACCGCTGCCATCGCCCACCACATCAGGAAGTCCCGGCCGCGTCCGGGCGGGCCGGGCGCGGCCGAGGTCCGGCGCGCGGCGACCCAGCATGCGACCGCCGCCGCCGCGTATGCTGCCACGGTGAGCCACCCCATCACGGACGGATCGCCGATCCGGGGGCGCCATCGCAGTTGGTCCAAAAACTCGAACATGTACCGGAAGCGGCGGGGGCGCGGAGAACCGTTTGCCAAAAAATCACTTGCGCAATGCGCCACCCCTGCGATTCTCTCAATTCATTCCTCTCCCAATTGTATGCGGGCGTAGCTCAGGGGTAGAGCGCAACCTTGCCAAGGTTGATGTCGGGCGTTCGAATCGCCTCGCCCGCTCCAGTTTTTGTCTGGCCATAGTCGGGGCGGAAGGGACGGAAGGGACGGAAGAGACGAAAAAGACAGCAGGGACGGAGGGGATAAGGGGGGCGGTGATCCGGAGAAGGCAGGCGCGGCGGGCCCGTTTGAAACCGCTGGTTTTGCTCCGGTTTCCGGGTTCATTTCCCTTACCCCCTCTTATGAAACCGATCGATATTCTCCTTCTTTCCCAGGCTGACATCCTGAAGCTTGATCTTGGTCTGGACGATGTGCTGGGCGTGGTGGAAGAGGCGATGCGCGGGCATTCCGACGGCACCTATGAAATGGATCCTAAGATAGGCATGGCCATCTGCGACATCGCCCTCGGCCACCTGACGCTCGGCCGGGCGCGCGAAAAAGGCCTGGGCCAGACCTTCCGGCTCAGCTGAAAAGGGAGAAGGCGGTGACGGCCGTCGTGGGATCGGAGCGCTGCCGGCCTTCGGGGCCTCCGGTCATCGGTGCCGCGGCCGTGGGGTGGTCGGGCGAGCCTTTGGTCGGCGGCGGACGTCGGCGTTTCCCGGACGCGCCTTGACCGCCGGCGGTGGCTCCGGTATGGACGGACATGCCACGCGCGCG
>JALRGF010000056.1 GCA_023253495.1 Verrucomicrobiales bacterium | reverse complement strand
GATGGCGAGGCGGATGCCGTTTTCGCGGGTGAGTTCGGTGACGGAGACGAGCATGATGTTCATGATGCCGATGCCGCCGACGAGCAGGCTGACGCCGGCCACCGCGCCGAGCAGGGAGGTCATGACCTTGGTGCTCGAGCTGATCACCTCGGCGAGCTGCTGGGAGTCGAAGACATTGAAATTGTCGGCTTCGTTGGCGGTGATTTTGCGGCGTTCGCGCATGAGGGCGGCGACGTTCGCCACGATGTGGGCGGTCGGGTACCCCTGTTGGCCGGAGATCATGACCTGGTTGAAATTCCGGCCGCCCTGGCGGCCCGAGAAGCGGTGCACGATGGTCGTGTAGGGCGTGATCATGTTGTCGTCCATGTCGTCGCCGAAGCCGCCCTGGCCCTTCATGGCGGTGACCCCGATGACTTCGAGGGTCATGTTGCGGACCCGGACCTTGCTGCCGACCGGGTCCACCCCCGGCCCGAAAAGCTCCTTGCGGATGGTTTCACCGATGACGCAGACGGGTGCGGACTCGGCGATTTCCGCCTCCGAGAAAAACCGTCCGAGGGCGATTTTCCAATTGGCGATGTCGAAGTAGTTCGGGGTGGTCCCCTGGATGTCGTAGGTGCGGTTTTCCTCCTGGTAGACGACGGTGGCGTTGTTCGAGATGAACGGGGCGACGGTGGCGATGCCGGGGACCTGATCGCGGACGGCTTCGATGTCCTGCATGCTGAAGAGCGGGCCGCTGCTGCCCCAGCCCTGACCGGGGCGGAGGATGAGCAGGTTGTTGCCCATTTTGGAGATCTGTTGTTTGACGGTTTCGGTGGCGCCGCGGCCGAGGGTGACCATGGTAATGACGGCGGCGACGCCGATGACGATGCCGATGACGGTGAGAAACGAGCGCATCAGGTTGCGGCGGATTTCCCGGATGGCGATGAGGAGCGCGTTGATGATCATGGCGGGGAGTCTTGCCGGGTGCGGACGTCGCGGGAAATCAGGCCGTCGCGGACGTGGATGATGCGCTGGGCGCAGCTGGCGACATCATCCTCGTGGGTGACCATGATGATGGAGATGCCGCGATCCGCGTTGAGGGTGCGGAGCAGGTCCATGATCTCGATGGTGGTTTTCGAATCGAGGTTCCCGGTCGGTTCGTCGGCGAAAAGGGTGTCGGGGCGGGTGACGATGGCGCGGGCGATGGCGACGCGCTGCTGCTGGCCGCCGGAGAGTTCGGCGGGGGTGTTGCGTTCCTTGTCGGAAAGACTGACCTGGGCCAGGGCTTCGCGGGCCATGGCATGGCGTTGTTTGCGGGAGTAGCCGCGGTAGAGCAGGGGCAGTTCGACATTTTCGAGGGCCGAGGTGCGTGCGAGCAGGTTGAACCCCTGGAAAATGAAGCCGAGGGCGTGGCGCCGGAGCAGTGAGCGCTGGTCCTTGTTGAGGGATTCGACGGCGATGCCCTTGAAAAGATAGGAGCCGGCGGTCGGGGTGTCGAGGCACCCGAGCACGTTCATCAGGGTGGATTTCCCGGAACCGCTCGGCCCCATGACGGCGACGAACTCGCCGCGGTGGATGGTCAGATCGACCCCGCGCAGGGCGAGGAACGCGGCGTCGCCGGTCCCGTAGCGTTTGGTGATTCCCTGAAGCTGGATGAGCGGGTCCGCGGTCATTGGGCCGGGGGCGGCTTGATGCTGATGATGAGCGGGGTGCCGGCGGTCAGGTCACCGTCGATGATCTCAGTGAAGCGCCCGTCGGTAATGCCGGTGGTGACGCGGATTTCCGATGGTTCACCGTTGCGGAGCGTCCAGACCTTGGGAGTGGAATCGGAGGAACCGGCCTTCGGTGGGGGAGCGCCGCGCCAGCGGCGGCCGCCGCCCGGCGACAGGCTCTGCACCAGGGTGCGTTTGGTGTCGTCGGTTTTGCCGATCGCCTTGGCGGCCACGGGGTCGAAACGCAGGGCGGCATTGGGCACGGTGAGGATGTCCTTTTTGTCCACGATGGCGATATCGACGGTGGCGGTCATGCCGGGGCGGAGCGACAGATCCTCATTCACGACCTCCAGTTCGGTGCTGTAGGTGACGACGGAGCTGGCCGTGGAGCCGGAGCTGCCGGAAGAGGCGGTGGTGCCGGTGCCGACGGCGCCAAAGGCGACTTTTTTCACGGTGGCGGTGTATTGGCGGGACGGCCAGGCGTCGACGGTGAAGGTGGCGGTCAGACCGGCCTCGATCCGTCCGATATCGGCTTCGGAGACATTGACGAGGAGTTCCATTTTTTTGAGGTCCTCGGCGATGGTGAAGAGGGTGGGGGCGGTGAAGGAAGCGGCGACCGTCTGGCCGACCTCGATCGAGCGGGCGAGCACGATGCCGTCGACCGGTGAGCGGATGATGGTTTTTTCGAGGTCGCTTTCGAAGGCGCGGACTTCCGCTTCGCCGCCGGCGACGGAGGCCTTGGCGCTTTCGAGGTCGGCCTCGGCGCGGGCGACGGTGGCGCGCGTGGTTTCCATGGTGGCGCGCGACGGGGTTTTGCCGCCGCTGAGTTTGTGCAGTTCCTCCTGGCGGGCGAGGGCGGCACGGCTTTCCGCGAGGGTGGCCTCCGCCTGGTTGACGCGCGCCTTGAACGAAAGCAGGGCGGCGCGGCTGCGTTCGGTCTGCTGGTCGAGTTTCGAGGTGTCGAGCCGGGCCAGCGGCTGGCCGCGTTTGACGAGATCATTGGTATCGACAAGGACCTCTTCGGCGGTGCCGGAGAGTTCGCTGCCGACGACGATCTGGTTGGTGGGTGCGAGGTTGCCGGCGGCGGTGACGATGAGCGAGATGCGTCCGGTTTTGGCTTCCTGCGTCTGGTAATCGTCTTTCGGCGCCACCGGCTTCGGCCGGAACAGGAAATACCAGACGCCGCCGGCGACAAGGGCGGCCGCGAGGGTCAGCAGCAGCCACTTTCGTGCCGGGCGGGAGGCGCCGCGGGCGACGATGGCGGCGAGGTCGTCAGGGGATTCGGTCGGCTTCATGCGGGGGAAAAATCGGATCGGAGTCGGGTGGGGTGGGAGTGGAGGCAGCTCACGAGCGGGCGGACCAGCCGCCGCCGAGCGCCTGGTAGAGGCGGATGAAGGCGGTGGTGCGGTCGGTGCGGGTGGAGAGCAGGCTGTCCTCCAGCCCCAGCAGGGTGCGCTGGGAGTCGAGGACGTCGAGAAAGTCGATTTCGCCGGCCTCATAGCGCTGGCGGGCGAGCAGATCCGCTTCGCGGGCCAGACGGGTGGCAGTTTCCAGGGTGGCAAGGCGCTCGGCGGACCGACGGCAGGCGATCAGAGCGTTTTCGGTTTCGGTCAGCGCGGTGAGCACGGTGGAGCGGTACGTGAGCACTGCCTGTTCCTCCTCGGCGCGGGCGGCATCGATGTTGGCCCGGATGCGGCCGGCATCGAAGAT
>JALRGF010000030.1 GCA_023253495.1 Verrucomicrobiales bacterium | reverse complement strand
GAGAGCCATACTCTGTAAATGTTCAAATAAGCAGTTTCCGCAAGTCCAAAAATCGGACCGGCTCCCAAACGTCCTGCAAAACGCCCTTCTTTCATAGAGGGACAGGTACCATGTGTCGTTGAGGTCTTGCCGCTGCCTGGCCCTGCAATGAGATAGCCCATCTTTCACTGTGAGACAGGTACGCTGTGAGCGCGATCTTCCAAAGACTCCCACCCCTCGAAAAAACTCGCTTTCAGCACCGGAACTTAAAATCTCCATTCCTCCCGGCGTTCACGCCGCCCGGCGCAGCTCCGGTCGGGAACCATGATGTGAAAGGAGGCGACCGCCGTGCTCCGGCGTGATTCCTGCGCCATCTGTGGTACAGATGCCTCCGAGCCGCTCCTTTTTCCGTGTCCTTATTTCCATGACTGCTCCGCTGCCCCGTTTTCACGAGTTTGAAATTGCCGAGGATCCGGCCGGGGCTTCGCTGGAGCTGAGCCGCAGCGGGCACGAGGTCGTCTGTCTGGCCTCCCTGCCGGGCCGGCAGCGCTGGGTGGAACTGCATGTCCTGACGACCATCGACACCCTTGACCCGACATCACGTCCGGTGGTGGAGGCGTTTCGCACCCGCGTGCAATCGCTTCGGCGCGCCGCTGACCGTCAGCTTCCGGAGGTGCTGGAAGTGGGCGAGGACGAGGGGGCTCTGTTTTACGTGAGCGAATTCATCGACGGGGAACCGCTGGATATCTATTTTGACCGGTGTGCGCCGGTGCCACCGTGGTGGGCGATCGAAATCGCCCGGCAGCTGACCGGCGGCCTGCTCGCCCTGCGCGACACCCCTGACCTGCTCGCCTGCGCCCGTGTGGCCGAGGCCCGGCTCAGCCTCGAAGGAGAATCCACCGAAGACGCCGTCGTCACCCTGACCGCCTTCGATATCGGTGCACCCCCGGAAACACTGTCAACACCCGCCGTGGCCGCCGAAGCCCACGCCATGACAGAAATCGGCCGGCTGCTCGGCCGGGCGCTTGGCGTCCCGGGGGTCGAGCAGATGACCGCAGCCGCGCGGGCCGCCCTGCCGCTGCCGGAGGAAATCACGGGCCTGCTCGACGGGCTGCTCGCTCCGTCCGGCCGCCGCGCGCCCACTGATCTGGGGCGCCTGCGGCATTTGCTGACTGCCATCGCGCAGTCGCCCGCGCTGGCCGCCGCCCCTCCCCGGCTCCCGCCAGCGCTGCGTCCGCACCTTCCACTGGCCGCTCATTTCCCCGGGCTGCCCCGGCTGGCCACGGAACTCGGAAGCCGCCTGCGTCTGGAACGCACGCCGTTTGACGCCGCCCATCCGTATGCGCAACGGGCCTTCGAGGGCACGGAGGCTGTCACCGTGCAACTGCTGCCGCCCCGGCGCCTGCTCTCTCCGGACTATCTGCCGGCCATACGACGGGCCGCTGACCTCGCCTCGGCCCGTCCTTCGCCCCACCTGCTCCGCGTGCTGGAAGTACCCGCGCGGGACGACGCCGGCTGGTTCCTGGAAGAAGGGGCTCCGCGCCTCTCCCTAGAACGCGCCCGGCGGCTCCGACGCCATTTCAGCGCGGCCGAAGCCGCCTTTCTCCTGCAACTCTGCGACCAGGCTGTGCTTTCCATTGAAGCCCGTGGTCTGCCGCCCGCCGCCGTCTCTCCTGCCGAATTGTTTCTGGAGTTCGACGCCGCTCCGGACGCCACACCCGGGGACGACCTCCTTGCCGCGCGACCCGTGCATGAGTGGCCGCCGTTCAAAATCAGGATGCGCGCCCATCCGACGACCGTTCATCTGGCTCAGCCACGACGGTTCTGCCGTGATCGTCTGCTCGATCCGGCCCCGCCCCGGTTGCCGACCGACCCGCCACCGGGCCCTCCCGACGGTCTCGGCAGCCCGACGGCGGCTGATTATGCCGCCCTTTTCGCCTGGATGAATGGCGGACTGAGCGCCGTGCCCCGTGAGCTCGCCGTATTCCTGACCGCCACCCTGCACCAGCCCACATCCACCGCCCGGTCCGCCGTGGTAGACGCCGTGCTTCCCTTTCTCCCCCGCCCCACCGCCCCAACCGCGTCCACCAGCTCCGCCCTATCCAGCGCGCCGCCGACCAGCGCCCCCCCCGCCAGTCCGCCCCGACGTCACTCACCGCCGTCCG
>JALRGF010000727.1 GCA_023253495.1 Verrucomicrobiales bacterium | reverse complement strand
TTCGGCGGGCGAGAGGGGACCGGCCAAGGGGGTGGGAGTGGCGGGGTCAGCGGGGTCGGCGGAAGGGGGCGGGGCGAGCAGCAGGCTGGCGGGCACAGGCATGGTGCGGGCCGGGGGCGGGGTGCGCACGCTGAAGAGCAGGAAGCCGGCGACGTGGACGGCGAGCACGACGAGCAGCCAGAACGTGAGTCGGGGCCAGGTGCGGGGCCGGTGGTGCCAGTCGAAGACCAGACCGGAACCGGCGGCCGGGCGGTCGGCGGGCGGCGGGTTCATGGGGCGGTGGCGGTGGCGGGGGCGGATGGCGGCGAGGTGGTGGCCTGGACGACTTCGTAGCCGGCGTCGAGGGCGAGCTGGCAGACGCGCATGACGAGGCCGTGGGCGGCGAGTTCATCGGCGCGGACGAGCACCTGGCGGGTGCCGTTGCGCGGCGGCTGGGCGAGGGCGGACTTGAGGGCGACGAGTGAGACCGGGCGGTCGTTGAAGTGGATCTGCGGCTGGCGGCCGGCCGAGAGGGTGATGACCTGGGCTTTGGGCATCGGCTCGAGCAGGGAGCTGGATGCGGGCAGGCGGACGCGCACGCCTGACTGGAGCACCATGCTGGACCCGAGCAAAAAAAACGTCAGCAGCAGCAGAACCACGCCGAGAAACGGCACCATGTGCATGAGGCGCGGCGAGAGCTGAAGCTGGGACTCGAGTTTCACGGGCGGGGGCGCCGGGGCGGGAACCAGAGGAAAATCGCGGGGTCAGGAACCGGGGTGGCCGGAGGCAAGGCCATATCAAAGCTTTGGCCAGACCGGCTGGAGCGTCCTCAGCGTCCTCGCGGGGAGGACCCGGCGGCTTTGTCGAAGGCGATGATGCGTGGGTCGTCGGTGACGGCGGCGGCCTCGCGTTGGTCGGAGAGGATATTGACGATTTCGATGCCGCCGCGTTCCATGTCGTGCATGAGGGATTTGACGAAGGCGGCGAGGTACGCGTAAAAGAGATACGCGGGGATGGCGACGGCGAGACCGGCGGCGCTGCCCAGAAGTGACTGATAGACGCCGCTGGAAAGTTCGGCGGGGGTGGCGAAGCCGTTGCCGCCTTCGAGTTTGATGAAGGTGTCGGTGAGGCCGATGACGGTGGCGAGCAGGCCGATGAGCGGGGCGACGTAGACGATGCTCAGAAGGACAGCGAGATAGCGTTCGAGTTTGGGGACCTCGAGCTGGCCGGCTTCCTGGACGATTTCCTTGAGGTCGGCGCGGCTCATGTCATGGCGGACGAGGGCCGCCTTCATGACGCGGGCGACCGGTCCCGGGGTGCCGGCGACTTCGTGGAGGGCTTCGGAGAAATTCCGTTTCTGGACGAGGTTGGAAACTCCCTGGAGGAGTTCCGCGACGTCAATCACCGACCGATGAAGGTGGAAAAACCGTTCGGCGAAGATTCCCAAGGCCACCAGACTGCAGGCCAGCAAAAGCCAGATCAGCGGACCTCCTTTGGTGACGAGTTCGATCATGCAGGTTTCATCCTAGGCCGACCGCGACGATCGACTAGGAAAGACTAGTCAAGAGCCGCGGGTGATTCAACCGCTAACAGCAGGTGCATGGGTTGAATTGCAGCAGGATTCGTGCCGGCGGTCGGGAATCAGGTGGTTGGGGAGGTGACGCGGGCGGCACAAAGGCATGGCGTTTCCGGCGGTTGGTGGCAGCGTGCTCGTCATGCCCGGGTCTGCGGACGGCGGGCCGGGGGCGGCGTGCGGCCGTCCCGCGATTTCCGACTTTTTTCGATGCCGACGCCCGCCCCGCTTCCGGAGACCATGGAATTGGTGAAGTCCCTGGGGACGGCCCTGGGGCTGGGATTGCTGGTCGGGCTGCAGCGGGAGTGGGTGAGGAACCGGATGGCGGGCATCCGGACCTTCGGGTTGCTGACGCTTTTCGGGGCGCTGGCCGGGCTGATGGGGCTGGCCTTCGGGCCGTGGGTGGTGGCGGCCTCGATGGTGGCGCTGGCCGGGGTGGTGGCGGTCGGGATTCTGGTCGAGCGACGGTCGCCGGAGCCGGATGCCGGACTGACCACGGAAATGGCGATGCTGGTGATGTTCGGGGTCGGGCTGTTGTGTCTGCTGGGTGAGCGGCTGGTGGCGGTGATCGTGGCGGGCACGGTGATGGTTCTCTTGCAGAGCAAGAAGCCGTTGCATGAGATGGTGCGGCGGATCGGGGAGGATGATCTGCGGGAGATTGCGCGGCTGGTGCTGGCGGGCCTGGTCATTCTGCCGGTCTTGCCCAACCGGGGCATGGGGTATCTCGGGGTGCTGAATCCGTTCGGGATCTGGCTGATAGTGGTGCTGATCATTGCGATCAGTCTGGCGGCGTATCTGGCCGGGAAATTTCTGGGGGGCGGCCGGGGAGCGGTGGTTTCCGGGATTCTGGGTGGGATGATTTCCAGCACGGCCACGACGGCCAGCCTGGCGCGCCGCAGCCGTGCGGAGGGGGCGGGCGGCCTCGTCCTGGCGGCGATGGCGCTGATTGCGTCGTCGGTGGTATTTGTCCGGGTGGTGGCGGAGGTGGTATTGACGGCACCGGGGCATCTGTGGGCGCTGCTGCCGCCGCTGCTGGCCATGACGGGGTGGTTCGGGCTGGTGGCCTTCGGCGTCTACTGGCGGTCGCGGAGCGTGGGTGCGGGGACAACCGGCGAGCAGGCGCCTTCGGAGTTGAAAAGCGCGGTGCTTTTCGGCCTGCTTTATGCGGTGGTGCTGGTGATCGTGGCCGCGGCGCGCGAGCATTTCGGGAATTCCGGCCTGTACGTGGCCGCGGCGCTGTCCGGACTGACCGACGTCGATGCCATCACGCTGTCGACCTCCCGGCTGGTGACCACGGCGCATCTTGATACCGGGACCGCGTGGCGGATGATTCTGGTGGGGGGGCTGGCCAATGTGGTTTTCAAGATGGGGATGGTGGTCGCGCTGGGCGCGCGTGCCTTCATCCGGCCGGCCCTCACCGGTTTCGGCACCGCCCTGGCGGGCGGTGCGGGCATTCTCCTGTTCTGGCCCTAGCGTTTTTTGCGCGACTGGTTGTGGCGTTCCACCGGGCGTTGGGATTGGCGCGACCCCATGACGCGGCGGGTGATTTCACGGATTTCCTCGCGGCCGGCAGTGGTATGGTCACCGCGGGCACCGGGGGCCTCGGTGGCGTGGAACGGCTGGGTCAGCGGCTTGGTCGGCACCGGCTGGACCGAGCGGGCCCGGGCGGCCGTCTTCGCCTGTTTGGCGGCGGCGGTTTTTTGGGCCGGTGCTTTTTTGGCAGCGGCCTTTTTCGCAACCGCCTTTTTGGCGGCGGTCTTTTTGGCGGCGGGGGCTTTTTTCACGGTGGCGGCGGCGGTTTTTCTGGCGGCGTGGGCTTTTGGTTTCATGGGGATGCGGGTGGTGGGGTTGGGGGAAGCGGGGGGCCGGGGAGGCGGGTGGGTGCCGGCAGGCGGCAGGCGTGGCGGGCGTACCAGAGCCAGAGGAAGAGCAGGGTGAATCCGATCCGCTGCCAGAGGCCGCGGTGGAATTCGAGGCGGTCGCCCATGAGGAAGAAGACACTCATGGCGAAGCCGGCGGTGAGCGAGCCGAGGCCGAAGGAGCGGGCGCCGGGACGTCCCAAGGAGCCGGCACCGAGGAAGAGGACGCCGGTGACGACCGAGACCACGACGAGGCGGGTGGCGCGGTAGTGGACGTCGGAGTAGGCATCGGCCATGCCGTGATCGTACGGGGTGACCGAGGTGCGGGCGGTGAACCACCATGACGGAGTCCACCAGGCATGGCGTGGCGGGGGTGGTTGTTCGACGCGGCGGACCGGGGCGTAGGCGGCGAAGAAGTTGGCCATGGAGGTGGCGGCGAGGCAGAGGGCGCCGACGCGGAGGCACACGGAGCGACCGGGGTGCTGCAGGAAGGCGAAGGCGAGCAGGAAAAGCACGATGGCGGAGGAGAACGCGGAAACCACCAGCCATGGCCAATGGGGGGCGCGCTTGATGTATTCGGTGACGTAGCTGCCGGTGAGGCTCAGGCCGACCGAGGATCCGTTCCAGTGCCCGTAGACGACGGTGGCCAGTGTCACGATCAGGCCGCCGAGGAGGGCGGTGTCGAGCCAGCTGGAGAGGCGGGGGGACATGGGCGGAGATTGTGGGGGCGGGCGGACCGGATCGGGCCCGCCGGCTGCCGGTGGCAGATCATTTTTCCGGTTCCTTCATTGGAGTGGCGAGCCGGCGGGCGAGCCAGAACGGGGCGTAGAGGACGGAGAAAAAGAAGAGGCCGAGCGGAATCAGGGCGACGACGTACCACGGCCACTCGCCGAGCAGGTCAAGCAGGCTGGCATTCTCCGGTTTGCGTCGGATGAAGGCGAAATTGGTATTGAGGGCGGCATTGATAGCGGTGATGCCGGCGAGGTAGGCGAGGCTGGCAAAGAAGGTTCGGCGCACCGCGCCGGGGCGCGGCCAGAAGCCGCGGCCGGCGACGAGGTAGACGGCGGTGGTGACCACGGTGCCGTGGAGGAGGAAAAAAGCGAGGAATGACGGGTGGGGGAAGGCGTATTTGACTGTCGGGGTGATGAGGCCGTTGAGGGTGCCGGCCATGGCCCAGAAATAGGTCAGTTCGGCGGCGAACCGGTGGTGCCAGACGAGGGCGGCGGCACCGGTGAAGGAGGCGAGATCGCAGAGGTGAAGCGGGAGGATTTCCTCCCAGGTGACGTGATTGACGTGGATGGCGGAGAGCCATTCGGCGGGCCAGCTGAGGATGAGCAGGGCGGCGAGAGTGATTTCCAGTGCGCGGACGAGGCGCGGCCAGCGCCGGCTGCGGGCGAGCGCGATCATGCCGCCGGCCACGGCCCCGATTCCCGCCAGGGTGGCGAGGTGATCGGTCTGGAATGCCACGAACGGGGCCGGTGTCATCGCGGTATCCATGGCCTGTCGGCGCGCCGAGGGAAAGCAAAAATCCGCGGAGAGCAGGCCGTTTTTCCCTCCCCGCGGCTCACGCCATCCACCGGCGGGCGGGCGGGTCGGTGGCATTCAGGGCCGGGAAGAACACGGGCGGTGCGGACGCCGGCACGAAAAAACCGCGCCCCGTGAGGTCACGGAGCGCGGTCAGAAACGGTTTCCGGGGAGGAACGACCGGGGCGTCAGGCCTTGGCTGTCTTGGCGGATTTGTCGTTGAAAGCGATTTTCGCGTGTTCGACGAGGCCGGCGAAGGCGACCGGGTCATGGACGGCCATGTCGGCGAGCACCTTGCGGTCGAGGGTGACACCGGCGGCGTTCAGGCCTTCGATGAAGCGGTTGTAATTCAGACCGTTGGCACGCGATGCGGCGCTGATCCGCTGGATCCAGAGGCTGCGGAAATTGCGGGCGCGGGTTTTGCGGTCGCGATACGCCCAGTATTGGGCCTTGTAGACGGCGTCCTTGGCGTAGCGGAACAGCTTGCTGCGGGCGCCGCGGAATCCTTTGGCTTTTTCGAGAACGCGTTTCCGCCGTTGGCGGCTGGCGGGGCCGTTGGTAGCACGTGGCATGGGTGGTTATCCGGGTGAACGAACTGTTGTGGGTAGTGGGATCAGCCGTCTCATTCGTTCGGCAGGACGGTCGGGAGGGACCATCCAGGCGGCGTGATCGGTGGTGACGGGGCGCGTCGGGCGGGGTGCCGTGCGCTTACGCGAACGGCAGGCACGCTTTGATCCGTGGGACGTCAACCGCGGCCACGGTGGTGGCCTGCGCCAGGCGGCGCTTGCGTTTGGCGTTTTTCTTGATCAGCAGGTGCCGACGGCCTTGTTTGCGACGCAAGAGTTGACCGGTGCCAGTCACTTTGAAGCGCTTGGCGACGGATTTCTTGGTCTTGGATGCTCCTGGTTTCTGAGGCATGGCGAGCCGGGAACCTACTTCCGTGAGCGGGTGGCGCAAATGCTTTTTCGGATTTTGCG
>JALRGF010000723.1 GCA_023253495.1 Verrucomicrobiales bacterium | reverse complement strand
CGGACGGCGTGCCGTCGCCCGCATTGAGCGCCGAGCAGCTGGCCGCCAACCTCGATCCCAAATAAATTCCACATTAACGGCTTCCCCCCCTCCCGCTCCACATCTCACCATCATTCCCCATGACCACCCGTCGCGAATTCATCTCCACCTCCGGCGCCGTCGGCGCTGCGCTCGCTGCCGCCCCCGCCCTCCGGGCACAATCTCCGGACACTGAGTTCCGGGTCGGCCTGATCGGCTGCGGCGGCCGCGGCTCGGGCGCCGCCGACCAGAGCCTCAGCGTCACCGGCCCGAACATCAAACTCGTCGCCATGGGCGACATGTTCGAGGACCGCGTCAAGGGGTCGCTCAACGAGCTGAAGAACAAGCACGGCGTGAAGGTCGATGTGCCTGACGACCGCCAATTCCTCGGGTTCGACGCCTTTGAGAAAGTTCTGGCCCTGCCGGATGTCAATGTCGTCATTCTGGCCACCCCGCCCGGGTTCCGCCCGTTCCACTTCGAGGCCGCGGTCAAGGCCGGCAAACATGTGTTCATGGAAAAACCGGTCTGCGTCGATTCCTTCGGTGCCAACATGGTCATGGCCGCCGCCAAGGAGGCCGATGCCAAAAACCTCAAGGTCGTCGTCGGCCTGCAGCGCCGGTACCAGGTTGAATACCTGGAAACCTTCAAACGCGTCCAGGAAGGCATGATCGGCGACATCGTGCGCGCCGAGGTTTACTGGAACGACAACCGTCCGTGGGTCCGCGACCGCAAGGAGGGTGACACCGAAATGACTTATCAGCTGCGCAACTGGTACCATTTCAACTGGCTTTGCGGCGACAACATCTGCGAGCAGCACATCCACAACATTGACGTGGCCAACTGGTTCCTCGGGGACAAAAACCCGGTCCGGGCGCGCGGATTCGGCGGGCGGCAGTCGCTCACCGACAAAAAGTACGGAGAGATTTTCGACCACCATTCGGTCGAGTTCATCTACGACAACGGGGTGATCGTGCATTCTTTCTGCGAGCACCTGCCGAATACCTGGGCGCGGGTTTCGGAAACGATTGTCGGCACCAAGGGAGTGGCCACTCCGGGCATGATCCGCGATCATGCCGGCAAAACGCTCTGGCGCCACAAGTCTGATGGTGATCCGAATCCGTATCAGACCGAGCACGACCGGCTTTACGAAGCGATCCAGAAAGGCCTGCCGCTCAACAACGCGCATTACGGTGTGAACAGCAGCTTCACCTCGGTCCTCGGACGCTATGCCACTTATTCCGGCAAGGAGATCAGCTGGGACGAGGCGCTCGCCTGCAACCTGCGCCTCTCCCCGGAATCGTTCGGTCCCGACACCCAGCCGTTGGTCCTGCCGAATGCGGACGGCAGCTATCCCGTGGCCATCCCCGGCAGCTACGAGTGGAAAACCGGCAAGAACGCGTAAGCGCTCATTCCTCCCGGGCTTTGTTGTCCGCGGCGGCCTGCTTCCAGCCGCCACGGCCGGCGAGTCTCGCGGATTTTTCCACGGCGCGCAGGCGTTGTTCGAAGCGCGCGCGGCGTGTGCCGTCGGGCAGGTCGGCGCCTTTTGTGTGGATGCGGGCGAGGCCGGCCTCCACCAGTTGTTCGGCCAGCAGGCGTTCGGTGCCGTCGGGCCCGGTGACGAACACATGGGCATAATGCCGCCGGTCATCGAAGACCGGTTCCCAGCGCGTGACGACGCGGAACGGCCGCCCGCGCAGCAGGGTGAGAGTGAAATCACGCGCCTCGCGACCGACCCGCAGTGTCTCGTTCTCGGTCAACCCGCCGAAGGCCGCCCCCTGATCGGCGAGACGCGCGCCATTGTACGGCGTTCGCCGTTTCTCCGGACAATCGACAAAATACAGACGCACCACCGCCTCCCCGCCGGCATGGCGCACGGTGAAGCTGTCGCCATCGTCCGACGGCCGGTCCGCCAGCACCGGGTGGCGCAGTTCGGTCCAGTCGGCGGTCGGGGCGGGTGCGGGCGGGCGCGCGCGAGACGATGGGAACCGTCCGCCATACGGCTCGTGGTGGCGCAACCAGACCGTGACCGCGGCCAGGGCCACAGTGGCGATGACCGTGACGAGTTGGCGGAGCCGGCGGCGAGACATGCTCATGATCATGCCGGGATCGGCCGGCCTGACAAATCAACCTTGGGGTGAAGCCGCGCCTGATCACGCTCTCTCCTTGAGAGGCGGCATCCGAGGTGGGACCGGACTTCCAGGCCGGTTGGCGGCGGGCGTGTTCACGGCCCGGCCCGTTTCCCGGCTTTTCTTGTGCGTGCCCGGGGCGCGAGCCGTGAGCGTGGGTGTCACGGACAGGTGATATGCGCGCCAATGGTCGGCGCACCCGGTGCGGGGCGTCGCAGAGGCAGAGCCGTGGGGCACGCGGCTTGAGAAGGCGAAGAAGTTTGCGGCCTGCGACGTGCACGCCGCCGACGTGCCCTGAGGGCCCGTCCCACCTCGAATGCCCGGTGGCCGCGCCGGATGGGGATAACGCCGGCAGGATCCGCCGTGTGATGCCGATTGACACTGGGTCCCGGCGTTCTTAGCCTCGCGATTTCTGACGACCATGGCCGCCCGACCTACACCACCCGACTGGGCTGCGATCGAGCAGCGCTCTGATTTCAAGGACCTGCTGGCTGCGAAGAAGCGGTTTATTGTACCGGCGACCGTTTTTTTTCTCGTCTACTACATGGCGTTGCCGGTGCTCGTCGGGTATTTCCCGGAGCTGATGAAGCGGCCGGTTCTGGGGGTGGTCAATGCGGCTTATCTTTTTGCGCTCTCGCAGTTTGCGATGACGTTTGTGATGGCGGCGGTGTATGTACGGAAATCGCGTGAGTGGGACCGCATGGAGCACGCGCTGCTCACCACCCTGGAGGCCCCTGACGCCCGATGACCATGCTTGCTGCGATTCAATTCACGCCCGCGCTGGGCATGTTCCTCGCTTTTGTGGCCGTCACGCTGGTGGTCACCTGGCTGAGTGCTCGGAAGGCGACCGGTTCGGCGGCGTATTTTGCCGCCGGGCGGAGTATCAAAGGGTGGCAGAACGGGCTGGCGGTGGCCGGCGACTACATGAGTGCGGCGAGTTTCCTCGGGATTTCCGGGATGATCTGTTTCAAGGGGTATGACGGGTTCATGTATTCGGTGGGGTTTCTGGTGGCTTACCTGACGGTATTGCTGCTGGTGGCCGAGCCGCTGCGCAATGCGGGCAAGTACACGATGGCGGATCTGCTGGCGTACCGGCTGAGCCCGAGGCCGGTGCGCGCGATGGCCTCGTTGAGCACGGTGATGGTTTCGATCATTTACATGATTGCGCAGATGGTCGGGGCGGGGGGAATCATCAAGGAGCTGATCCATGTGGAGTTTGCGCCGGCGGTGATCGGGGTGGGGGTGCTGATGCTGATTTATGTGGTTTTCGGCGGCATGCTGGCGACGACCTGGGTGCAGATCATCAAGGCCTGCCTGCTGCTGGCGGGCGCGTCCTTCATGTCCTTCATGGTGCTGTGGAAATACGGCTTCTCGCCCGAGGCGATGTTTGCCGACG